>CALFNR010000190.1:0-24068 GCA_937903005.1 uncultured Lachnoclostridium sp.
GTTTTGGCTAGCGCAACACTACAGAAAAATTGCACTTCTAAATAGAACTTGCGAAAGAATATAGACATATTGAAAATTATTCAAATTGTATACTTAAATATTAACCTAATAATAAATAAAGTATGAAGTTTAGATGTTTTTTTTTAATGGCAAGTATAGCCATGTTTAGTAGTCCGTCTAGCGCTCAAGACTTGACAATCCATGTTAATAAAAAAGGGAAGGTAGGTTTTGTTGATAAAAATGGGACTGAAGTAGTTAAGTGTATTTATGAAAGCGCATATCCGTTTTCAGATGGTTACGCTATAGTAAGCAAGTCCGGTAAGTCTGGCATTATAAATGAAAAAGGTGAGGTCGTTCTTCCGTTGAAGTATTCTTCAATTCTTCCATGGAGTGGCAATACTTATCTTGTGAAGTCTGGCAAATTACAAGGCTTGGCAAGTAAGGACGGAAAAATAATACTTCCCGCAAAATATTCTTATATTTCCAAGCCCAATTGTTATGGAAAGGCTTTGGTAGCGGTTGGTGGAAAAGCCACTTCTGTAGGGAGGAAACAGTACATGCAGAATGCAAAATTAGGTATTGTTGATAAAAATGGAAATATTTTAGTAACCCCAAAGTTTAAGTCTCTTTATGAATTCACAAAGAATATGAATGGGGTAGCCCCTTATGGCGGTGGCCTGGCAATGCAAGGGGATCTTTTTTATGTTACAGATACACTGAAGACAGATTGTTCTTATTTAGGATTTAACAAAAACTATTCTACAGATAAGGCCGGTGTTATGGATGGTAATGGCAATGAGATACTGAAGACAGGTCTTTATAGTCAAGTTATGATGCCATGTGATGGTATGGTTAGATACTATATAATTAAAAACAATGAAACATATTGTGGTTATCATAACCTGAGTAATGGAAAGAAAATTGAAGCTTGTAGGATTAAATCGAAAATACAAGACATAACATTCATAACACATGGAGATTTTGCTGGTGATATGGCTCCCGTGAATGACGGCTCGTGGCATTTTATAAATAAGGAAGGACAAACTGTAAGAAAGGATTATAAAGGTATAAAGTTTGATAATCATGGCTTATGGGCTGCATTGTCTGTTTCTGGAAAATGGGATGTTTTTGACTTGCAGAATAAAGATATAAAAGAATTGTCGGATTATGATGATATAAATTTCCCCGACACAGATGGAAACGACATGATATATGTTGTAAAGAAAGACAATCATTATGGTGCTATAAACAAAAGTGGCAACGAAGCTATTCCTTTTATTTATGATAATGCAACTGGTGTAGTACATGGATTTATCTGTGTTAATAAAGATGGAAAGTGGGGCGTTGTTTCATGTGTAGGAAGTAAGATCGTACCAATAGAATACGATAGTATTTTGCTTCCGTCAGAACGTAGCACTACAGATTTTTGGGCTAAGTTCAATGGTAAGTATTATCATTTCAACTCTTCAGCCCAGAAACTTTCATCAGTTGGTTATGCTGCAGTTTCAAATTTTGTAAAAGGTATAGCCCATGTTCGTCCTGCAGATATGACATTGGAAAATACAGAAGTTAATCGAGCACAGATGTTTGTACCTAATACAGTACATAAGGATATAGAACAGGTGGATATCGAAAAATCTAAAGATGCCTTTGGTATATTGGTAAACACAAATGACCAGGTGGTGTTCTCATTACCTGTGTCTACACTTTATATAGGTGATGTATTTAACAATTTGTCCAAGCAGAATTTCCGAAACTTGAATAAATCAGAAGAAAAGGATATTCTTCTTCAAGTGACGAAGGAAAACCGTAGCTATGATTTGAAGTCAACTTTAAGTGAAGATGAATGGAACTATTAAAAGGATACTTATTATGAAAAAAACAATATTTACACTCCTGATGGGAGTTTCAGTTATGGCATCTTATGCCCAAACCGACGATAATGATATTATGAACTATCGCCGAAGTTCTTTATATTCTTTGATGATAAACCATACAGACCAGCAATTTGCCGGTGAAATAAAGGAGGCATTCCTGCAGATACCAGTTCCTGACAAATTCAACAACCATGATCTTAGTGTGAAAGTACTGAATCTGGACAAAAAACTTGAAGGCGCAAAGAGTGATAAGGAAAACCCTGTAATTTCAGAGTTCTTGAAAAACAACAATGTGGCAAGTCGTCTTGTTGCAAGATGGTTCAACAGAGATATGTATACTGGTAACTGCAATATGGATTTGGTCAAGGAGAGAGGCCTTTATAATGCCACAGAGTTCGATCTTCAGTTGGCTAAGCACTCAGCTCGCGGAATGGCAATGCTACAGGATGCTGGTGAGGAACTTATCGGTAATACATTTGTTGTTGTAAACGACATACGATATATAGACAAGAACAAAGGTGCAAAAACTGCAGGACTGTTTCTTAGGGCATTAGGACAGGTAGCGGCTGCCGCAACAGGCAACAATAACTTTGGAGATTTAGGAAATTCGCTTGGTGACATTACTGAAACCCTAAAGGGTTTTACTGTAAAAATCAATACTTTTTTGTATAGGCTTGAATGGGATAAAGACAAAGCAGACAATTTCTATCGTAACCAATATGGTGTAGACAATGATGAAGAGAAAAAGGAGAATTTCGACAAAAATCGTGGTTGTTACAGTTTGAAGTATGTTGGTAAGGTTGAGAGTAAAGGTGGAACAACATCTTTCCTTGGTATTAAGGAGGATGAACCAGTGATGATGGTAAGAAAGGCTTGCCAGCGTGCGATAGACGAGAATGTGGCAGATTTGCAACGCAGCTATGAAGAATTCCGTGCAAAGACCCCATTGGTAACAGTTGATCCTCTTACTGCTTATATTGGCAAAAAAGAAGGAATTACTTCAGAATCAAGGTTTGAGGTGCTGGAAGTAGTGGAGATGGAAGACGGTACGCACAAATATAATAAGGTAGGCGAAATCCAACCGGTGGAAGGCCAGATTTGGGACAATAGATTCATGGCAGAAGAGGAAGGTGCTGCAGGAAGCAACTTGAAGTATACCACTTTCCGTACTGTCAGTGGCAAAGACTTTGCTAAAGGAATGTTGATTAGAGAAATATGTAAATAAAAAATAAGGAAATGAAAAAGATTTATTTATTGCTTCTGATGCTTGTAGTGGCTATTGGCTCTGTTGCTGCGAAAGGCGACAAAATTCCCGATTATGATATAATCGGAGCTGGTTCAGGGAATGAAGGTATGGTACTTGTTAAGGTCTTTGTCTATTCTAAGTCTTCAAGTGATCAGGATTTGAAACGTGCTGCAGTTCATGGTGTTGTGTTTCGTGGCTGTACAGGCAATAACAGTGGCTCGAAGCAGCCGGCAATGGCATCGTCTGATGCCGAATCCAGCCATGCAGCTTTCTGCAAGGACTTTTTTGCAGACGATGGTGAATGTCAGAATTATGCAAGTATAATAGCTGGCTCTTATGAGCGTGTAAAAACTTCAAAGGGGTATAAGAACGGTGCAATTGTGCAGGTCGACAAGAGAGCCTTACGCAAGGCTTTGGAAAAAGCCGGCGTTGTGCGTTCGTTGAGTTCTGGTTTTTAATATTATATAAATGTTTTTATCATGAAGAATTTAATCGTATTAGTTTTGTCTATATTGTCAGTACCTGCATTCGGACAGTATAGAGAAGTAAAAATGCCCAATAAACCGCAACAGTCCAATTACAGGGATTATAGTTCTGAAAATAAAGGCTTTTGGTATTCTGTTGAGGCTGAAGGTGGAAGCAGTATTATCGAACATTCGCGCAATTTGCAGTATGCTGCAGTTACTTTTACTGGTGGCTATCGCCTTTCCGAATATCTAAGGCTTGGTGCTGGTTTTGGCGGTAAAATGTATGTGAACAATTCCGAGGTGCGCAATGTCAATACAAAATACGGCATTCCAATCTTTGCTAACGTTCGTGGAAATTTCATTTCAGCTTATGATAGAGATGGTGTTCCTTTTTGGTCTGTAAATGTTGGAGGAATTACTCAGGAAGGATTTTATTTTAGTCCATCTGTTGGTTATAGCTTCGGTGGACTTCGCAATAATTTTCAGATAGGTTTGGCATATACGTATACTAGATTTAAGGATAATAGTGAAGTTAACCGTAATATAAGCTATTTAGGTTTAAAGTTGGGTTATGAATTTTAAGTAAATTAATTATGAAAAGGATTTTTCTTTCAATTTTTGCTGTTTTCCTGTTCTTTTTCACTGCATCGGCTCAACGCAGTACTGTTTACGACCACGCGTCTATTAAATGTATAGGTGTAGAGCTTGATGGCTCAGAGACTTTACGCGTGTTAGGCTATGGACGAAATAGGGCTGATGCCAAAGAACAGGCAATGAAAAATGCCGTTTGGGCTGTTGTCTTTTCAGGCATACGCGATGGAGTTTCAGGGTGCAATATGCGACCTTTGGTTACAGAGGTAAATGCTCAGGAGCGGTATGAGGATTATTTCAATTTATTCTTCTCTGACGGTGGAGACTATAAACAATATGTTTCTTTGCGTGATACAAAGAAAAGATCTGCTAGCAGAGAAAAGGATAAGGTAGGATATACCTACGAAATGACAATTAGAGTTCTACGCTCTCAGTTGAAAGCACGTCTAAAAGCTGATAACGTAATAGATAAAAATCACTTGTAAAAACTATGAAATTATGAAGATAAAATATTTTTTGTCAATGGTGTTGTTGTCGTTATCGGCACTCACCGCTTTCGGACAGGCAAAGAAACCTACGCTCATGGTTATGCCTAGTGATGCTTGGTGTAACGAGCATGGGTATACGCAAGAGTTTGACAATCAAGGTGTAAAAGAGAAAGTTTCTGACTTTAAAACTGCTGTGGCAAACGACAAACAATTGAATGCAGTCATTTCAAAGATAAATAGTTTGATGGCAGATAGAGGGTTCCCTCTTAAAGATTTGCAGCAAACTATAAAAAGCATGAATAGCGATGCTGCAGAAGATGCTTTGATAACGAGTAAGACAGGCTCGTCTGTAGCTGAAACACCTTTAGATCGCTTGCGTAGGAGAGCAAAGGCTGACATAATATTGGAGTTGGACTGGACGGTAAATAATGTAGGGCCTAAAAGTTCCATAACATATAATCTCCGTGCACTCGACGCTTATTCCAACAAGCAAGTAGCTGGAGCTGAGGGAACGGGTAAAGGCTCTTTTTCTGCTGAAATTCCAGTTCTCCTGGAAGAGGCTGTTCAAGACCACATGGACATGTTCTGTGAGCGACTGCAAAATCATTTTGATGATATGATGGCAAACGGGCGAGAGGTTTCTCTTACAATGAAGGTCTTTGACAATGGTTCAGGACTGGACTTTGAGAAAGAATATGGTGATTATGAATTGAATGAAGTTATAGACAATTGGCTTAGCGACAATTGTGTAAACCATCGTTTCAACAAGTCGGATGCGACAGAAACGACTTTAATGTATGAACAGGTGAGAATTCCTCTTTATAAGGATAATGGACAGGCTATGGATACATACAGCTTCGCCCGTAACATGGCAAGATATTTCAAGGCTGCGCCTTATAATATACCGATAAAGGTCGTGAATAAGGGACTTGGAAAGTGTGAGATGATTTTTGGTGAAAAATAAATTCTGCGATTATGAAAATGAATTATATTAAATATTTCATCCTGTCTGTTCTTTTGTTCAATTTGAATTTTGTGAATGCACAGGAGTGCAATATTCCTATTTCTGTTGTTATTGACAAGGGATTTGCGAATGTTACCGATGAGACGGCTTCTGTATTGGCAACACAATTGGAGCGTGTCATTACCCAGTCTAAGTTGGATGTAGGATGGCATAATGCAAATTTCGCTATAACGGCAAAGTTTGATCAGATAGACCGTTATGTTGTGGATGGTGCTCCAGCCCAACTTGTGAATGTCTTTGGAGTTACATTATATTTGGTTGATGTTTATAACCAGAAGTTGTTTAATTCTATTTATGTAGAAGTTAAAGGAGTAGGGGCAAATGAAACTAAGGCTTCCCTTAATGCTGTACGCCAGTTGAACTGCGACAATGGTAAAATAGAAGCATTTCTTTCAGGGTTAAAACAAAAAATCATATATTACTATGATTCTCAGCTTCCGTCAATAATTAAAGATGCCAAGACAAAGGCTTCCATGAAGAATTATGAAGAAGCTCTTGCGATGCTTGCTGTTGTTCCTACTTGTTGCAATGGCTATGACAAGGCTATGAAAGAAGCTCTGAGAATTTATATTCTCTACCGTGATTCATATTTTCTGAAGCAGTTGAACAGAGCAAAGGCTTTATGGGCCGCTAATCCTACACAAGATGGCAGTGTGGAGGTTGTTGCCATCTTGTCGGGTGTTGATCCTGATGCGAAATGTTATCCTGAGGCAATGAAACTTCTGTCTCAAGTCGCAAAGGTTGTGAAAACTGATGTTGATTATGAGACAAAGAAAAAATATGAAGATTCTGTTGCTCTCGAAAAACTTCGTATCAATGCTATTGCTGAAATTGGTAAGGCTTTTGCTGCCAACAGACCGATAGATATTATGTTCTTGGGACATGGCGGTGGTGTAATTAGAAAATAATCAGAAAATAATCAGAAAAAATTGGGTAATGGCTTTTTAGCTTTTACCCAATTTTTTTGATTTAAAAGTAAACCGCACGTATAACGGAAAAATTGACAGAAAGTCATATGTTTTGTCATAATAACTGAATATTTGTCATGATATTGTATTATATTTGTCATGATTTATATCAATTTACTATCATAATTTTAAATCGAAACTGCCTTATTTTTGATTGATATCAATAAAAAGGACATATTTTGAAGAGAATGTGTATAAAACTTGTGTGCGAGCACAAAAGGCATTACCTTTGCATCAGAAATAAAGAAATAAGGTATTAAGAAGCTGCAATGAGAGCAGCGGTAAAAAGATTGTTTAACGATAACTAAAGAAAGGGAAAAAGATTATGATTACTTTTATGTTAGTAACAGCAAGTGTAGTAGCATTCGCAGTATTGGCAAGTGTAGGTATGAACATTGGTATGAAGCTTTACAAGTAATCTTCTGATTACATTTAGATTCATACATATCATATAGAAAGCGGTTGGATAATGACCCGTAAGGTCTTTGTCCAACCGCTTTTTCTTTTTATTACATTCAAATCAGGATGGTTGTTTCAGCTTCTTTATTTCTTCAGCATTCAGTCCTGTAGCTTTCGCGATATTCTCTACGGACAATCCCATATTCAATAAATTTTTTGCCACTTCAATTTTTCCTTCCGTTTGTCCTTCCGCTCTACCTTCCGCTCTACCTTCCGCTCTACCTTCCGCTCTACCTTCCGCTCTACCTTCTTGTCTGCCTAATATTTTTGCCCCGTCCATTGTGGCATAATAATCAAGCATCACTTTCATGCTCTCGTCATATTTCTCCAGGTCTTCTGGACTCAATGCCGAGATGTCGGCAATTTGTGCGAGTTTCTTGAAAACGGCATTTCGTGCCGCAAACGGCATTCTATCAAAAGTATTCATGTTCTTTAAAATGTAGATCCAACGTTCAAAATCATTTTTACATTCTTCCTCCGAATTCTTATCGAAGAGAGGAAGCATCAAGTATATTAGTCGTATGCGGTCGGAGAAAATTTTTTTCTCCTGCATATCCATCAGGACTGCGTCTGTGCGGAATTTTGTCGGTGTTAACACGTCGGTGTCGTAGTTCATCAGACATACCGTATATACTGGAGCCAGCATGTAGTTCCAGCTTTCGCGCTTGCCGTCCTCAATTTCCTGCATACCCTTCACTCCCTGGTTCACGATATTGCGTGAAGTGTAGAAGATGGAGCGGTCGGTGAAATACGGCTGATATCGGTTCTGCATCTCCACGATGATGTGTTCACCCTTGTCTGTTGTGCAGTAGATGTCGTATATGATGCCGCGCATGCTCTTTAGTTCCGGCAACTGCTCCTTATCCTTGAAGGTCAAGTCGGTGATATGTCGCTCGCCTTCAAGCAAGTCGTTGAGAAACTTGATTAGCAGGTCTTTGTTTATCTCCTGACCGAAAATTTTCTTGAATCCCCAATCGGAGAAAGGATTGATGAATTTTGGCATAACTGTCTGCTTTTTCTGCAAATGTAAGTAAAAGAATTTATTTTGGCAAGATTAAACATGAAAAAATA
This sequence comes from uncultured Lachnoclostridium sp., assembly GCA_937903005.1. Classification (GTDB taxonomy): domain Bacteria; phylum Bacillota; class Clostridia; order Lachnospirales; family Lachnospiraceae; genus Clostridium_AI. Next base: position 8,192 of record CALFNR010000190.1, read on the forward strand.
TGAAAACAAATATTCAAAAATCTTTCACCAAGTTTGTAATGCCTTTATATTCAATATTTTATGGTGAAGGATTTTCCCTGTCTGTTGTAAAATGGTAGTTCGTTCGTAGGCTGATGCTACAATAGGGAAATTTCTAATTCATCAATTCTTAATCGCAGTGAAGCGAGAACAGTTTTACATTCTACACTCTAAATCCATTTTTTGGTTTTGTCATCCGGGAGTCTTGTCTGCCATATACAGAAGGATTGGAAAAGCCTAATGAAAGTGTTTTAACTACCGTTTAATTTGTTTTTAGCTACCGTTGAAAACACTTTTAGCTACCGTTGAAAACTTTTTTAACTACCGTTACAACACCTTCGTCTATATAAAACAACACCCTCGTAGGTTTGATTCTTTCCTTTGTAGAGGTGGAGGAGTCGCTTACTTAGAATCTATCAGTTTTATTTCACATATGGATTTTAGGGACTTAGTTCTTGTGCTGTAAAGGGTTGATAATTAGTAAGATATAATTTGTGAATTATTTGTGAACTAAAAGCAGACTGAATTCACAACATATTTTATATCTTTGCAAGAAAAAATTATTTTATAAAAACATTAAATTCTATGAGACTAAAACATTATCTATTTATTTCAACATTATTATTAGCAACTGTGCATGTGTTTGGACAGAATGTAGAACTTGTTCGTATTTCAGGTGATATATTGCAGGGTGGACATTGTCTTGAAGTTCCTGTTGTAAGTCAAAATGGTGATGATATTATTATAAAGGCAGACACAATATTGACAGATGTACGTATTGTGGTAAAAGATGAGCTTGGAAATGTTGTTTATGATTCAATAGTTGAGTTGTCTTCTACGGAAACTACAATATTTGTTCCTGACAACAACTATAGTTCCAAGGCTACTATTGATATTTATTATAAGCGTGAACATTTGTTCGGAACCTTAAGATAAACATTAATCTATAAAGATTCAGCATGAAAAAGATTTTAATTTCGTTGGCGTTGTTTTTCTCAATGTCTGTATTTGGGCAAGAGCCAGAATTATACAAAGTGAGCTACATAGATAGAGTGCAAGATGACTCAGTAATGAGGAATGTGAAGAAAAATATAAAAATGTCAACAGAAGCTATAGTCGATTCTGTTATCCTTAAATCGAGACTTGGAAAAATTAAAGCAAAATGTTATTTGGACAATAACGTTACTAATGGTATTTTGCGTTGTATTAATATTGCAATTAATGTGTTAGAGGATAGGTTGGTAATAGATAAACCTTTTCTTGTTAATTTTAAATTTGACAATAGTCTTGATGAAAATATAGAGGTGCAGACAACGGTGTTTTATGCGTTAAAAAATCAAACGGTGTATCCTCTTAGTCTTTATAAGCAATTATTCAGTAACAATACGCCAACAAGGGTTGCAGAAATTGATTTTAATCCATCTGTAGATTGGGATTATTCTTGGCCAGATGATTCAAAACATTGGGGTAGTAATAATATGATTTCCGAAATTCTCCGACAAATGGCGCATGCGCTGGGATTTGGTACAAGTATTTCAAAAAAGGCTAATGGGAAATTAGAATGTGCAGTTCGAGATGTTAAGTCTCCATTTGACAACATAATTACAGATGGTAGTACTAAATTGTCACAGGTAAGTGATTATGAATCTTTTTTTAAGCGAAAAATATATGTGGAAACGGTAAAAGGAAGATATCCGTTGTTTTCTGCATTAAATGATTTTGTTTCCAACAGAAGTGGATGTTATTTTTCTCTTGATGAGGATAATCTTATGAATTATCCGTATAAAGACAAAACAGAATTGTTGAACATTAATTCGGAGACGTTAGATGTATTGTCTGAGATTGGATGGAAAACAAAAGACTACGACATGACTATTTGTGCCGATAATTTGAATAGCATATATTTTGGAAATGCTTTTGATGATATAACCTTTTCGGTTGTTGATTCCAAAGATAATTTAATGAGACCAATTAAATGGACTTTTAATGCTTTTAGTAATGTAAAAAACAATTATGAGACTTTTTATCAGAGTACGGAACAAAAATTTTCGCTTGTTCCAGGGACTTTTGGCAGTGATTATGTTGATGATAATTCATATTTGCAAGGCAATATTACTTGTTTCTTAGACCAAAGTGGCGTAATCAAGGAATACTGCAATGCTATTTTCCTTGATTGTAGACCTTTGGTAAAAAAATATACAATAAATAATGTTGTTAAGAATCAAGATGGAAAGAGTTTTGACTTTGACATTAATATAAGTCAGAAAGGTGGAGAACACACTCTTGTAATGGTAACGACAGAATCCGGGACTATTAAAAACAGTAATTTAAATTTACAGGAAGACATAGTTATACATGTTGATAATGCACCAATAAAGGGACTTATTTACGTGAATATTTCTTCTGAAAATGAATATGGAATAACAGATAGAGATATTGAGTTTAGTTACAATTCTTTATGTAATCCAAGGTTAGGGCTTCGTAACGAATTTATTAATGTCAATGATTTTTTTAATATAAATAAAAGTTTTAATACTATCAATTATTATAAAAAAATAAATAATCATGAGAATTAAGGTAAGAATAATTTTTTTTTCTTTTTTGTTTTGTTTATCAGCTTTAGCTGAAGATGAACAGTTCGAAATAGGAATGTATATAAATGGTATATCACAGACGGGAAACGTTTTGATAAAAGACGGTGATTTATGTGAAATGTTCCTTTATGACAAACATAATAATACAGAAATAAAAAATGTATATAGTTGGAAAATGATTTTTAAAGATACGGATACAGGAAAAGAATTCGTAAAAAAGTGTGGTGACTATGTTGAAGACAACATGTTGAGGTTTAAGATGCAACCCTCTTTCACCGGTAGGATATTTTGTGACAGTAAATTGTCAAAATATAAAGAAATTGTTGACGATAGTTGGGACGTAAAATATTCTCAGCAGGCATTGGTAAAGTGTGAGTTCTTTTATGATGGAAAGATGTTCGATGTTGTGAAAGAAATCTCCTTTGATGTCCTTCCAATATTACCTGAAATTAAAATTGGTGATGTTGTATACACTGGAGATTATAATGGTGAAAAAAACTATAATGTTAATGTTGAGCTATCTGACGGCAAGATTGACATGGCTGGTTTCGTGTTGATTGATGAAGAAAATAAAGATGCAGATATTCCGTCATATTATTATTGTTTCATAGATGAAGGAACGAAACTCCCGTGTATAGAGACATTGTCTGATATTTGTGAACATACTAAATGGTGCTTATTTGATGAAAATGACTATGGAGTAAGTGCTTCTGATTGGATGGGCTTGGATATATCCGGAATATCACACCCAAAAACATCTCAATACACGATTTCATTAACTGGTAATATGTTGAAAATATCATCGCAGACTTTACTGAAGAAAATAGAAGTTTATAGCCTGTCTGGAACACTTCTTTCTTCGTCTAAAAGTGCGTATTGTTACGAGTGCATTTTACCATGTGGACTATATATATTGCGTATAACTGATAATAAAAGTATAATAACAAAGAATATAAAAATATGAGTTGCAAATCAATAATTTTAGCTGTAGCAGTTTCCTTACAGTTGAATGCTAAAGCTCAGAATGTTTCTGGTTTTGTCTTTTCCTCAGATGGAGAGATGGTGGTGGTTCCTGAGAGTACGGGGAAACGTCAAATAGTGGGCGGTACTGTTATAAAAGTGAAATACAAAGGTATTAACTTTTCAAAACAAGCACAGGGGGCTTTTGAATATGCCTGCAAAATATGGGAGGAAAAAATTCCTACGACTCTTCCGATAAACATAACGGTAAAGTTTGATAAACTAAAAGACGTAAATTGCCTTGCCAAAGTAGATGCAGTGTATGATGATGAAGGATTGGAGGAGAAAATATTTATTAAGAGAAAATCTGTTTTTGAAAAGTCGTATTATACTCCGCAATATTCGTTGGATTTTATTAGGGACTTTCCTGATGTAAATATTACATTTGCAGCTCCAAGTAATTTTGATTTTTCTTTAGATTCTCAAAATATAGCTTCTGACAAATATGATTTCGTTACTGTTGCTTTGCAGGCAATTGGAAAAGCTTTGGGACTCTGTCTTACTGCAAGTTCTGATGGGGAATCAATAGAGAAGAACTCTTTATGCAATAATTTTACTCATGCTCTTCTTTCTGAGGATAGCAAGTCTAACTATGTCCTTGCCACATCTGGCAATGCCAGAGTAACAGGACATGGAGGAGAGGGCTTCCTTTTATATTGTCCACATGAGTATGACAATAAAAATAGCTTGAACTTTTTTGCCATAGACCGTAGCAACAAAGAGACACTGCTGATGCAGCCCGGGGTGTTGACAAAAGGAACTGTTATTAGGTATCTTGGCGATGAACCTTGGGAGAGCTTTTTTACATTTTGTGGATGGGACAGACCTATTGCTACTGGAATATCTGGAGGTAATGGAGTTGTTGAACCTGCTTCTACAGATGATGTTATTTCATATAATGGTACTAATTCTTCGAGGATTGCCCAATACGCAGCAAGTAGCAATACAGAGGAAGAGACTGTAGAAAGTTATGTAAATAAATTGAGAGAGTTTCAAAATGACGGTACATTTGTATTATTAAACGATGGAAGTTGGATTAAATGTAAGGATGATCTTTCTGATTTGAATGATGATGGTGGTGGTGATTATGCAAGAACAGTGGATGGTTATCTTAGAGTGAAACAATGCTATACGAAAGCTCTTGGTGGAGGATGGCCGAATCGCAGTTATGCGACATACAAATTGGCGGACTTCACTCCGCAAAGACCAATTGCGTCAGTAATTAGTTGTAAAAGATCTAATACAGTTTCAGCGCAAACAACATTGGCTGATAATGTATGTTATGATGTCGTGGTGGGCTTCAAAAATACGGAAGGTTGTGATGAAATTGAGGTAGAGCAAACAGATGGCGTTGATGGGGTGCCGTATTACTACTATGTAGACCCTAAAGCTGGTGTTTTTACCACATGTATGGAATATGGTGTGAAATCGAAATTCAAGTTGTCATACATAAACAAGAATGGTGCAGTGGCAGGTGCCCCTTTTTCATATAATATTCCTCAAATCCCTGAATCTGCAGATAAATGGAATCGACCGGATATTCCTGAAGTAAAGTTTGACAATGATATGATTAGATATGATTTCAGCAACAGTTACAATAGATACAATGGTTCATACCGAATTTCTTCATTGTCTAATGGAAATATTGTTGATTATGGTCCTGTTGATGAAAATAAGGGAGAGATAAATATCGTGAGTCTTCCCAAGGGTAATTATTCATTGACATTTACAGAAACTAACGGAGATACTACTTCTTTGAAGTTGGTAAAACATTAATTCTGAATTTTTGTTACTTTTTATGTTTATTGCCGCAATGATACAATAAATTGTGGCAATAAACGTTTTTCTTGGGTATAGCATACAAGCATTATGATAATGATCAATAAAGAAATACGTTTAATTTTTATATTAGTAGCGACAGTGGCGTTTGCAACTTTCCATACAGCGTGTGACAGAAATAAAGAGGAAAGGTATGACGAACGACTTGCATATGTTGATAGTCTTTGTAATGTTAGTCCGCAAGAAGCCAGAAAATATTTGGATAAACTTCCTGTTGCATGCTTTAAGGATGTGGATACCGTATATTATCGCTTCCTTTGTATCAAGACTGACACTAAACTTGGAAAGATGCCAGATTCTGACAGACATGTATTGAATGTTATAAAAGGATTGGGAAGTCTTGACGACAAACGTTTGTTGGGAGAAGCTTATTTCTATGCCGGAGTGACATATAGAAGACTTGGCAATTATTCCGAGGCGATGGAGTGTCTTAATGCAGCAGATGATTTGACAAAGGATATGTCAGACCTTAGGTTACGTAGCTATATACACTCTCAGAAAGGTAACGTATTGATATCGCTGGGGCTTATGGATATGTCAATAATGGCATACAAAGAGTCTTTAAAGATGGATAGCATAAGAAAGGATACTGCAGATATCATACTTTGCTATCGCAATCTCGCTTATGCCTACGACAAGACAAATGACAAGCGAATGTGTTTGGAAACGATGAAACGAGCAATAATACTTGCCCAAAAAGCAGGTCTCAATGACGAAGAGAATAATGTTCGGGTCCAATTTGCCGGAATATATGCCAACAACAAGCAGTTCAAAAAAGCTGCAGAGATTCTCAGTGGCTGCTGTATAAGCAGAAATAGCCCAGATTATGCTCCTTATCTAAACATTTGCGCAAAGATATTCAAAGGACAAGCTAAGTTGGATTCATTGTTTTACTGTTCACAGCAGATGATGAAGTATGGTTGGATAGACGACAAGGTTTTTGCTTGTAGAAACATTACGGATGTGTTTCTAAACCGCCACATGGTTGATAGCGCCGCCAAGTATATGAATATACATGATGCATTGTTCGACTCGCTGAACCATATGAATACTTTGGATATAACGGCAAAAATGAATGCTGCATATAATTACAGGGAAAAGAGTCGTGAGCTTGAGGCAAGCAAAGTGGCAAGTCTTCGGCGAACCATAGCGCTGATTTCTGCTATTTGCGTATTGCTTTTTGTTGTTGGCGGTGTCGTGTTGAGACTAAAGGAAATGAACCGTCGGCAGCTAAAGCTTGTGTCTGAACTTCAAGGCAGAATTTTAAACAAAACAGATGAAGTAATGGGCAAAAAACAGCATGAAATAGATGAGCTGGAGAAAATAGAGAAGACTTTAATTGCTGACAAGAGCAAAGATGATGAGCTTGACAGAATAAGGGATTATAAAGCACTTCTGCTTGATGATATGGCAGTTGCTGACTATGAGAAACGTAAAGACACTGAGATAATGGAACGAATTTCAGGTTCTGCAGTATATAATAAATTTTGCGAGTCGATATCGGACGGGAAAAAAATGATTGACGAAGATTGGGATGAATTGGATTTATTGGTAAACAATGAATTTCCGAGGTTTAGGGAAAGGCTCGAACTATTATCTGATATTAGTTCACAGGAATATAAAACCTGTCTACTTGTTAAAGTTGGCTTTTCGTCTTCAAAGATTGCTCGGCTTACATTTAGGAGTAGAAGCTCTATTTCGATGCTAAGAAAGCGACTTGCCGAGAAAATGTTCGGGGAAGGATGTTCAGCGGCTGAGTTAGATGAGTATATAAAAGCGTTGTAGCTTCTGTTGATATTTTCATCCAGAACAGTGTAATTGTAATTTCTTTTGTATTGATGAAAGCATTCTCTTATATATAGAAAGCGGTTGGAACACGCCATTTATGGCCTTTTACCAACCGCTTTGGGAATTTCCTATATTGTTTAATATAGCTTGATTATTCCTCAACCTCCTTGTCCTGCCTGCCGAACTCTTCCGGTATCTTGAGGAATGATGCCACGACGAAGGGCAGCAGACAGCTCATCATCACTATGACGAAGAACCACTGGTAGCCTACTGCCTGTGCTAAGGCTCCGGCAAACAATCCCGGCAACATCATCGAGAGAGCCATGAAACCCGTGCAGAGGGCATAGTGGGAAGTCTTGTGTTCGCCCTGGCTGAAGAATATCATGAAGAGCATGTAGGCACTGAAACCGAAGCCGTAGCCCAAATTTTCAATGAACACACATAGGTTTATGATAAACAGGTTGTCGGGCATGTCGAAAGCGAGAAACACGTAGGTGATGTTCGGAATGGTGATGGCGAAAGTCATAGGCCACAGCCAACGTTTCAGTCCGTCGCGGCTTGCCGCAATGCCGCCGAGAATTCCGCCGGCAAGCAGTCCGATAACGCCAACCGTACCGTTGACCAGTCCGAATTCCATCGGCGAAAGTCCCAGTCCGCCCTTGCTCGGCTGAGCCTGTAGGAATAGCTGCGACACGGGAGTGAGCAAAGCTTCAGGCAATCTGAAGAGTAGCATAAAGGCGATGGCGAGCAGTATTTGTTTCTTCCGGAAGAAAGTGGCAAAAGTGTCGCAGAACTCTTTAACAAGTTCGCCAGCCGTACGTTTCTCCTCGTGGTTTACATCCTCTTTAGGTCGGGGCAGAATGTAGTTGTGGTAGAGGAAGAGGGCAATAAACAATCCTGTCAGTGCGAAGAATATCAGGCACCACGAGTATTTTATCTGGTAGCGGTAAATCACCTGTAGACTGCCGGCGAGGGCAATCAGTGCGCCTTTGCCGAAAATCATCGACAGACGGTAGAATGTGCTTCTGATGCCGACGAATGTAGCCTGGTCATGTTCATTGAGTCCCATCATGTAGAATCCGTCGGCAGCCACGTCGTGTGTGGCACTGGCGAAAGCCATCATCCAGAAAAAGCATATCGTGCCTTGTAGCCACCATGATGCCTGAATGGTAAATGCCACACCGGCATACGCAGCTCCAATGAGTATTTGCATGGTAGTAATCCACCAGCGTTTCGTCTTGTAAAGGTCGAGAAACGGACTCCAGAATGGTTTTATCATCCATGGCAAATAGAGCCATGAAGTATAGAAAGTAATTTCGGCATCGCTGAGTCCGAGTTGCATGTAAATCTCTATAGCGAGTACGGTAACGGCAATATACGGCAGTCCCTCGGCGAAATATAGTGTGGGCACCCATGCCCAAGGTGAACTCTTTTGTTTCATTTTCTTGTTGTTAATAAATCTTCTTAATCTCTGCATTTCGGTAGTAGTGTAGCAGAATCTCGCTGTATGCATATCCTTTTTCGCCCATAACGGCAGCACCGATCTGACACAGGCCTACACCGTGTCCCCATCCGGCTCCGGTGAGGCGGAACGTCTGTGGCACTCCGTTCTTGTCTACCTCCTCTTTATCCACGACAAATGCACTGCTGTAGAGATGCGTATCGCTGAGGGCGCGGCGAATCTCCAGTTCTTTACCGATAGTAAACGACAGCTTCGTACCAATGATGAGCAGTTTGCTGATTCTTCCGCTCTTGCCTCGCTCCACGGCTTTCAGGTCGAGAACGTCTCCGAAGTCCATCTTCAGTTTATCTGCAAGCAGCTGCTTAAGTTTCTCTTGCGTTATAGTTACATGCCAGCGGTAGAAGTCGGCAGTCTCCTGGTCGTAGTCGTTGAGAACCTGAGAGAGAATCTTCTTGTCGGTAGTATTACAGAAGCTCTCTGGACTTGTACGTATCCATTTTTCAGCTTCTGCCTCATTGCTAAGGTCAGGAACCATACTGTCGTCTTTGGAAGACATGCCTTCCTTAGTGTCTCTTACAGCAATAAGGTAAGGCTTCTTTGTGTCCTCCCAGCAATATTGGAACTCCTCGCTCACTCCTCCACAGCATTTAGAGAAGCGTGCATCGCAGATTTGTCCGTCATACATCAAAATCTGTCCCCTTGTTTGTCGTATAGCTTCAGCCACATGCGTTGATGTTTCTTTCGTAATGCCTTGATAGCGTTGACAATGGTCGTCGGCACAGACATCAAATATCGTATGATCCTCACGGTCGTACCATCGTATGAGCATATCGTCTTTCTTGACAAACGAGAAGAAATTGTTGCCTGAAGTTGCCACTTGTTTCCTCTTTTCCATCTGTGCCAGCAGCCATGAACGGGATATTACGGCATGTGCTTTCAGCAGTTCAACACTTGAAGTTGCACTCATTTCGCTCGAGATAACACTTTCGAGATATTTTTCAACTGGAAGGCAGTTGATGGCGCAAATCTTGTCGGCTTCCACTACGAGACGCAGCTCTCCAAGGAAAGTTTGCGTTTCCTTGCGTTCCCAATGGAAGTTTACTCCTATGGTAACATCCGACAGCGAGAATGATGCCTCGTCGGTTTTCGGCGAGAAGCAAAGTTCGCGGTACAGGTTACCATTCCAAAGAATACCACCCTCAGAGAATTCCACAGTCTGTTTCCCGCTTATAGTTTCTCCTTTTGCCGAGTATTCACCGTTTAGCGAGAATTCAATCTTTTCTCCGCTAACGATTCCTACATGCACATTCGGTTCGTGGTTTTGTGTAGAGACAAGCATCGCAGCGTTATGTTTGGCAGCGGATTCCTTGATGTTCCTTTTCACTTCGTTGAACTCCTCTTCGTTCAGACTAACTTCCTTTAGTATGCTTATTGCTTTTTCGGCAGTAATCTTGTCGAAGTCGTCTTTGCGTGGCGTTATCAGCAGACCCGCCATGTCGAGGGCTCCAGGACTTACCATGAGGGTGGAGTTTGGAGTGTGGAGTGAGGAGTTGCTGTCAGATTGCGGGTAACAGTCAGGACGATGTTTCCTTCTTGGGAAGACAACGGTAAGATAAGTGTCATCCTGTCGCCAGCATACGAGGTTCATCATAGGTTCGGTATCACCGCTTCTCATAGGCAATGCTTTGTATATCATCTTGAACAGTTCAGAGTCAGCTTTCATGCTGTGACTGCGGATGAGCAGTGCCGGCGAAGGATAATCCGTTATTTCCGATATGCTGTCGTCGCTGTCAGTAGAGAATATTTCATTTAGACTCCTTGAATATCTCTGCCATCCAGTCTGCAAGGGAAGCATTCCGTTGCATCCAGCCTGGAAATGACAGTGGTCTGGAGCCGATGCTCCGCATTTCGGTCCGTTATAGAATACCATGAGCTCTGGATATTCTGTCAGTATACGGTGGATTTCCCCGTAATTGCCGAGTATCGCCTGTGGTTGATGACTGCGCATCGGTATTGTGTAGTGAACGGGCAGGATAGGGTATGGGTTGACAAGAATCTCGAAGTCTTTGTCGAGATATTTGGTCATTTGCTCCAATGGTCGATTCTTCTTGCAAAGGAAGCAAGGGCGCTGTTCAATAGATTTCTTGTCAATCTTCGCTCCTGTTGATACTATGCGTGCAGGATTATACTGCACTCTCATTGTTATGCCGTCGGCAGAGAGTGATTTCTGTTCTATGTTGTAAAGGTTGCGGAAGTTGTTGCGTGCCAGTTCCCATTGCTCCATCTGTCTATTGAAGAAGCGGTGGAGCGAGTTGTCGTCCATAAATTCAGTCTGTCCCTTTGTTATCATCTGTCTTGCCGACAGCTCTATGGAGCGCAGACGGTCTTTATAAAGATTGTTGGCATTAACCTTCTCGATGCTCAAAGCCGCATCGCTGTTTCCGCCCCAGCGGCGGCACAGGTATAGCTCTGTGAATATTCTTCCGATTTTATATCTACGGCAGAAGGCGAGAGCCATGGCATAGTCCTCGCCGTAGCTCGTGTTTGGAAACTGTAGTTGGCGGAGCAATGGAGTGAAGAAAGCCCTTGGTGCTCCAAGTCCGTTTATGCGCAAGGCATTGTTGCATCCGTTCTCGTCAGTCCATTCAGCATGGTTAATGAGTCCTGGCGGAAGAGTGTTCAGATCAAAGTCGCACATGCGGTAGCTGCCGATGATCATTGCAGCCTGTTGCTTATGGAATTCGTCAACGATGGTCTGCAGCGTGTTAGGCGATGAGTAGAGGTCGTCGCTGTCGAGCTGTACGGCAAAACGTCCGCAGTGGCTGTCGTTTACAGCTACATTCCAGCATCCGCCAATACCGAGATCCGTTCGCTCCGGTTTTATGTGGATAAGTCTGTGTCTTGAGTTTTTCTTTTCTTTTTGTGTATATTCTTCAAGAAGGCGAGTAGTGTTGTCAGTAGAATGGTTGTCTACAACTATGACATTAAATTTGAATTTCGTCTTTTGTGAAAGTGCACTGTCAACGGCATCACAGATAGTCTTTTCCCTGTTCCTTACAGGTATGATTACAGATGCCTCGTAGTCGAATGCCTGTTCTTTAAAGTCCGGCGTCTCATAGTAAGCCGTATCGATAAACGCCCCGATTTGTTTAAGGTGGTTCGTTACGGCATTTTCCATTTCTATTTGTACCTCGCGGTTGCGTGGATTAACATAGTCGAATTGTTTCTCGCCGCTTGTTCGTGTGTCGCTTTCTTCCTCGGTATACAAAAATTCGTTGATGTGGAAGATGCTGCCTTTACGGCTTAGGAAAAGACGCAGATCGTAGAAACCGGCATATTTGTATTCCTTGTTGGCAGCTGTTTCTGCATATTCGCGAATGCTGTCAGTTTTTAGAAGTATGACGCTACCGAAGTCGAAGTCGTCGCGCAAGCTTCCAGTCTGATAGTCAATTACGGGGTGCTGCTCCGTTTTTCCATTTTCCACAGAGTAGTGGTCGCTGTATACCATTTCTGCATTAGTTTCAACAGCCACTCGTAGCATCCTCCTTATGGCATACAGTCCGATAGTCAGCGGTGTCGTCTTGGTATAAAGCAGAGCATAGTCGCAGTCGATATTATCGGCAATGCTAATTATGGCCGATGACGACATGATATTGTCAACAACGATAAGAGTGCATCCTTCCGGTGCCGTATTGTTTTTGGCAAAGTCTTCAGACACGAGAAGGTTTATATGTTTCACAGCCCTACATTCGCGCATTTGCTTCAGTGTGGGCTCAATTGCTTCAAAATCCGTACAAGGAATGAAGCAGTCTGTTTTTATTATCATAATGAGTATGTTTTGTTTCTTTTTGCAAACTTACGGAAAATAAGTGGAAAAGACGAAGAAAGCTTGTTTAAATGCAATATGGAAAAACAAAAAAACTGGATGAAAATTGTTTTTTCCCAATTTTCATCCAGTTGACTATATTGTAACCGAAGTTTCTGATTTATTTCTTGAGTCCTATCTTGCTGCCGAAGTTGCAGAACCAGAATACATATATATAATATAGGAACATCAATGCTATAGCATAACCAACACCCAAAGCCGGGTTGTCTACAATTGCTCCCATGACGAGTGGAAGTGTAGCACCACCTACGACGCCGAGATTGATAATGCCGGATGCAGCCTTTGTGTGAGGACCGAGCTCCTGCAGACCGAGGTTGAATACCAATGGCCACATTACGGAGTGGAACAGTCCGGCTGCAAGCATTGCATATACAGATGCTATGCCGCTGAGCACGAATGATGTAGCCACACAGATAGCACCGCAGATAAGGCATACAGAAAGAATGTGGCGTGGCTTGAACTTGTTGAGGATAATGGCTCCTGCAAAACGACCGATCATCATTCCGCCCCAATAGTATGAGAGGAATTCAGTTGCCGTACCATAGTCGAGCAGCGACGGGTTGCTCTTGAAATAAGCTGGCAGCATCGATGGAACACCGAGTTCGATACCCATATAGAAGAATATTCCGAGCATGCCGAGCCATACGTGAGGGTATTGGAACACGCTGCTCTTGTATTCCTTGTGCTCGCCACTTGCTTCTTCTGCTTGTTCTGCCTCGTTGATGTTAGGCAATTTCATGAAGAACAGTATAGCACAGAGGATGAGAGTAAAAATTCCGAGTCCGAGATATGGAGTAGGAACGGCATCGGGGGTTGGAGCTTTTCCGGCTATTATTACGTATGTGATGAATACTGGAGCTACGGTGGTAGCTGCTGAGTTCAAGGCATTGGCAAGAGTCATGCGGAATGCGCCCTTTTCAGGAGAACCGAGCACCATGACGTATGGATTAGCCACGAGCTGTAGCATCACGATTCCTAGTGCTACGATAAACATGCTGCCGAGGAACACGGAGTAAATAACCGATGTCTCCATACCGAGCAGTGAAGATATTCCTAAATAGTTGATAATGAAACCGATGCCTACGATGGCAAGTCCGAGAAGAAGAGTCTTCTTGTAGCCAATCTTGTTCATCATCAGTCCGAATGGGATTGAGAGAGCGTAAGCCCCGTAGAATGCGGTGTTTACGAGCTGTCCTTGAGAGTCTTTTAGATTAAATGCCTGTTTGCAGAATTCAATCATAGAATTGTTCATTGTCGTAATGAATCCGATTAGGAAAAGTACGGCAAACATCACTATTAGCGCAAACGTATAGTTAGGCGCTTTTGTCTTGATATTGTTCATAAGTTAGTTATATTTATTAGTTAGGTTACTTTATTATAATGTGTTTGATTGTGGATTAATACCGGAGCAACGGGACATTCCCGTCTTACTCCGGTATCATGTATGTTATGAAAGTCTGTCTTCAGGAACGCCTTTCAGTTCACCGGTCTTTGTAGAGCGGGTCTTTCTGATAGCGCGCTTGCGCTTTGGCTTTTCTTCAACCGGTGCTGCTGTCTTAACTCCAGCCAGCTCTGGGTCGATCATAATTCGTCCGCAATATTCGCATACGATAATCTTTTTGTGCATCTTGATGTCAAGCTGTCGCTGTGGCGGAATCTTGTTGAAGCAACCGCCGCAGGCATCACGCTGTACGTATACAATACCGAGTCCGTTGCGTGCGTTCTTGCGGATACGCTTAAAGCTTGCGAGCAGACGCGGTTCGATTTTTACCTCCAGGTCTTTAGCTTTTTCCTTGAGTCTTTCCTCTTCGGCTCTTGTCTCCTCAACGATTTCGTCGAGCTCATTCTTCTTTTCTTCGAGAGCCTGGTTGCGGTCGGCGATAAGCTCCTCGGTATGTTTCAAGTCATGCTGGCGCTCGTCAATTTTTGTTGCAGCCTCGCGTATTTTTTTGTTGCAGAGTTCTATTTCCAGAGTTTGGAATTCGATTTCCTTGCTCAGAGTGTCATACTCGCGGTTGTTCTTAACATCGTCGAGCTGCTTCTTGTAGCGCTCCACGCTTGCCTGTGCCTCGTTGATTTCAGCTTTCTTTTGGGCTACAGCCTGCTGGAAGTCTTCAATCTCGCCCTTAATCTTCTCTACACGAGTGTTGAGTCCGGCGATTTCGTCTTCCAGGTCTTGTACCTCAAGAGGAAGTTCGCCTCTCAGTGCTTTCTTCTCGTCGATAGCCGACAAAGTGGTCTGCAACTGGTAGAGAGTCTTCAGTTTCTCTTCAACTGACAAGTCTGTTGGATCTTTTTTTGCCATATTATTGTTACAAATAGATTATAGGATTCGTGTTGATACCTGAAAGTATTGTCTTTACTCCAGGGCACTCTTCCTCGATTATTGATTTAAATATTTCTTTTGTGAAATGTTCGCTTTGATAATGGCCTATTACAGTAATCTGTATTTCCTGTTCATGCGAAAAATACTCGTGGTAGTGCATCTCGCCAGTAACGAAAGCGTCGGCTCCGAGCTTGATGGCATCCGGCAGTAGGAACGAGCCTGCTCCTCCGCATATTGCCACTTTCCGTATTGGGCGGCGCAGTAGCTGATTGCATTGTACACATTCCACTTCGAAAGTTTTTTTGAGCATTATAACGAAGTCGTCGGCAGCCATAGGTTCGATGAATTCTCCTATGGTCCCGCTTCCGCACTTGATGTCGTCGACCTGTTTCTCTGCAAAGAACGAAACATGAGAAAGTCCCATTTTCTCTGCGATTTTAAAGTTGACACCACCCTTTGCATTATCCATATTAGTATGCATGGACAATATGGTGATGTCGTTTTTAATAGCCTTAGCCACAGTTCGTTGCACATCATTCTTGCCGAGTATTCTTTTTAGAGGATGGAATATCAGCGGGTGGTGTGAAACTATGAGGTTACACCCTTTTTCTATTGCCTCGTCTACGATATTCTCGGTCACGTCAAGACACAACAATGCCCCTGATACTTCCGCCTCTGTCAATCCAACCTGCAAGCCGGCATTATCGAAGCCTTCTTGTAGGGGCAGGGGCGCGAAACGTTCAAGGGCACTAACCACTTCTTTTATTTTCACGCTTTTCAGCCTTTCTTTATTAATATTAGTTGCCCATTACGGGCATTATATATATAATAATGTGCAAATTTACGCATTTATTCCTTATCTGTGCAAGTTTATTCTTTTAAATTAATATGTTTTAACTACCCTCACAGTTGTGTGGCAAATCCTTGCTCAGTTAGAGTAAAAC
>CALFNR010000191.1:0-59431 GCA_937903005.1 uncultured Lachnoclostridium sp.
CAGTGATAGAGCATGATTCAAAGAATCATACCCCAACACTTGACATAGAGCCAAAAAGAAGGTGCTGTACAACAATGTCGTAGAGCACCTTCTTTCTATTGCCAATTATTTATTTTCCATCTTTTTAATTGCTGCCCCTAAGAAACCAGCAAATAAAGGATGTGGTCTGTTTGGTCTTGATTTGAACTCTGGATGTGCCTGAGTAGCTAAGAACCAAGGATGTGAATCGATTTCGCACATTTCTACAATACGTCCGTCTGGTGATAAACCTGATAAATTCAAGCCGCCTTTTTGCAAGTCTTCACGATAATAGTTATTCACTTCGTAACGATGTCTATGTCTTTCGTGAATTTCGTGTGCATTATATACAGAATGTGCAAGAGAACCGTCTTGAAGGATACAAGGATAAGAACCAAGTCTTAAAGTACCACCAAGGTCTTCTACTCCGTCTTGTTCAGGCATTAAGTGAATTAATGGGTGTGTAGTAGAAGGGTTTAGCTCAACACTATGTGCGTCAGTAAAGCCTAGTACATGTCTTGCAAATTCAACGATTGCAAGCTGCATTCCCAAGCATAAGCCTAAGAAAGGAACGTTATTCTCTCTAGCATATTTAATAGATGTAATCATACCTTCAATACCACGGTCACCAAAGCCGCCAGGAACGATAATTCCATCAACATCGCCTAAAAATTCTTCTACATTTTCAGGTGTTACATCATCGGATGGAACCCATTTTATATTAACGCTTGCATTGTGGGCAACTGCACCATGTTTTAAAGCTTCCACAACACTGATATATGCATCATGTAATGCTGTATATTTACCAACCAAAGCAATAGTTGCTTCTTTTTCTGGATGCTTAAGAGCATGTACCATGTCTTCCCATTCTTTTACATCCGGTTTTGGACAATCTAAATGTAGACACTCACATGCAATGTCTGCAAGATGTTCTTTTTCCATAGCAAGTGGAGCTTCGTAAAGAGTTTCCACATCTAAGTTCTGCATAACATGTTTTGCAGGTACATTACAGAACAACGCAATTTTATCTTTAATCTCCTGTTCCAAAGGAACTTCTGTACGGCATACGATAATATCTGGCTGAATACCCATTCCCTGGAGTTCTTTTACACTTGCCTGAGTAGGTTTTGTTTTGATTTCACCAGATGCCTTAAGATAAGGAATCAAGGTTACATGAATTAAAATGGCATTTTCTCTTCCGACATCATGCTGGAATTGACGGATGGATTCTAAGAATGGCTGGCTTTCGATATCACCAACAGTTCCACCAACCTCAATAATAGCAATTTGTGTGTCTTCACATCCATCATTGCGATAAAATCTGCTTTTGATTTCATTTGTTATATGAGGAATTACTTGAACAGTACCTCCACCAAAGTCACCTCTACGCTCTTTGGATAATACGGACCAGTAGATTTTACCAGTTGTAACATTGGATTGTTTTGTAAGGCTTTCGTCGATAAAACGCTCATAATGACCGAGATCTAAATCTGTTTCTGCACCATCATCTGTAACAAAAACTTCACCATGTTGTATTGGATTCATTGTTCCTGGGTCAATGTTGATATAAGGGTCAAATTTCTGCATGGTAACTTTATACCCACGCATTTTAAGTAAACGTCCTAAAGAAGCTGCAGTTATACCTTTTCCTAATCCAGAAACTACGCCACCTGTTACAAAGACATATTTCACAGACATTTTATTTCCTCCTTGGCTGTACATCTTACAAATGTTTCTATTATTTCTTAATACTTACTTAGTATCTATATTTCCGTAAAAAATATAACTGTTCTATTATAACCTCCAATATAGAAAAAATCTAGTTGAAAATGAAAAAAATTTAGAGAAAGTTAAGATAATAGCATATTGATTTATGGTTAAACTACATTTATAATGGGAATATCGCAAAGGAGGTTGAATATGGATAACCGAATGTACAATGGCAATAACGGCAATAACAATAGAGGAAACGATAATCGCAATGGGAATGGTCAGAATAATAAAAATAATAATGGCAAGAACAATCCTCGTTCCGGTATCATTATGTGCCTTGTGTTAGCAATTGCAGTATTTTTAGGATTCTCACTAATGACTTCAAAGTTTGAAGAGATGACGAACATAGAGGTTGGTTATGATGATTTCCTTTCCATGCTCGATCATGGAGAAGTCAAATCAGTTGTACTTACAAGTACTAAAATTAAATTTACTCCATTGGAACAGAAGCACAGTTTTAATATTACTTATTATACAGGAAGAATTGGCAGTGATTTGACATTAGTTCAGAGACTTGATAAATCGGGTGTTCCGTTTAAGGCGGAGATACAAGATACAAGTTCTAGTATTATTAATGCTTTCTTAATATATGTATTTCCACTCCTGTTTTTCTGGGTGGTAATCTGGTTCTTTTATCGTAAGATGTCCAAAAATGGTGGCGGTGTTATGGGAGTTGGTAAAAGCAACGCCAAAATTTATGTGGAAAAGGAAACAGGGGTTACATTTAAAGATGTAGCAGGACAAGAAGAAGCGAAAGAGTCTATGACTGAACTTGTAGATTTCCTTCACAATCCAGGAAAATATACTCAGATTGGTGCAAAGCTTCCAAAAGGAGCTTTATTAGTTGGACCTCCTGGAACAGGTAAAACTTTGCTTGCCAAAGCAGTAGCTGGTGAAGCAAATGTTCCATTCTTCTCCTTATCCGGTTCTAGTTTTGTTGAAATGTTTGTTGGTGTCGGTGCGTCCAGAGTGCGTGACTTATTCAAACAGGCACAGCAGATGGCACCTTGTATCATATTTATTGATGAAATTGATGCAATTGGAAAGAGCAGGGATTCACAGTATGGTGGCGGTAATGACGAAAGAGAACAGACTTTGAACCAGCTGTTAGCAGAGATGGATGGATTTGATTCCTCGAAAGGTCTTGTTGTATTAGCTGCAACCAATAGACCTGAAGTATTAGATAAAGCATTACTGCGTCCAGGTCGTTTTGATAGAAGAATTATTGTTGACAAGCCTGACTTAAAGGGCAGAATTGATATATTAAAAGTTCATGCAAAAGATGTCCGTATGGATGATACAGTTGACTTTGAAGCAATTGCACTTGCAACATCTGGTGCAGTTGGCTCGGATCTTGCCAATATGATTAATGAAGCTGCAATTATGGCAGTGAAAGCCCGCAGACATGCAGTATCACAGGCAGATTTATTTGAAGCGGTTGAAGTAGTTATCGCAGGTAAAGAAAAGAAAGATCGTATTTTAGGCAAGGAAGAAAAGAAAATCGTTGCATCTCATGAAGTTGGACACGCATTAGTAGCTGCTTTACAGAAAAATGCAGAGCCAGTGCAAAAGATTACAATTGTACCAAGAACAATGGGAGCATTAGGTTATGTTATGCAGGTTCCAGAAGAAGAAAAGTATCTGATGAGTAAGAAAGAGATGATAACAGATATTACAACATTCTGTGGTGGGCGAGCGGCAGAGGAAATCTGTTTTGATTCCGTAACAAGTGGTGCTTCAAATGATATTGAACAGGCTACAAAACTTGCTCGTGCAATGGTAACGCAGTATGGTATGTCAGATCACCTTGGATTTGTCGGTTTAGAATCAGTTCAGAACCGTTATCTAGATGGACGTGCCGTTATGAATTGCAGTGAACAGACTGCTAGAGAAATTGATAAAGAAGTTCATGATATTATCGAAGAATGCTATAAGAATGCCAAGAAAATGCTTGAAGAAAATATTGATATACTGAATGAAATCGCAGAATATCTGTTTGAAAAAGAGACTATAACAGGAAAACAGTTTATGGAAATTTACCATAAAATTAAGGGAGATGTAGAGTCAGAAGAAGATAAAACAGATGAAACTGGGGATTCAGAAAATGCAAGTCATTTAGAAAACTCAAGTGAATCAGAAGGCGTAGAAGATAATAATTTAAATTAATATGGTTAAAGTAAAATAAAAATGTAGAGGATGATATTTGAGTGCGAATATCATCCTCTACATTTTTATATTAAGAGTTATTCTGAAATCGATTTTAGAATTTGGTTATATTATCAATTCTTATATTTAAATTGTAAAACAAAAAAAAATTAATTTTGCTTTCGAAGAAAAATACTATATACTGAAATTAGGAATACTTTTAGATAAAGACTCCTAACTATTTACAATAGATTTTAGACTATGGAGAATAGAAAATAAGGAGGTGAGATAAATGAAATACATAAAAAAACCTGCTAAAAAGTATGAACCTGGTTTTTGTGCAGCATGTGGAGGAAATTGTGACAACAGATGTAAAGATCAGTGTGTTGTTGTTCAAGCTTAGTCGATAGTAAGGATGGTACATATTGAGGTATTTAATTGTTCCGAAACAAAAGTTTGAGTTTGGGTATTGTCTTGTCTGTGCAGGAAATTGTCATAATGACTGTACAAGACAAGATGTCTGCCAGCTTGATTTGTCAAAACAAAGGTAAAGGAGTGAAAAAGAATGAAATATATTAAAAGTCCAGCTTCAAAATACGTTTTAGGTTTTTGTAACGTATGTACAGAAAACTGTCATAATGACTGTGGCAGCCAAAAAGGTTGTGGATATTGCGCATCCTATACAAGCAAATAAATTTTAGTGTGGGAGGAAGCGATATGATGCGATATATTATTCATAACAAAAAGTTTGAAGAAGGTTATTGTGTCATTTGTTCAGTTGTCTGTAACAATAACTGCACAAAAGTCTGTCCAGTAAATTGTATCTATAATGGCAACCAAGAAGAGCCTTCAGAAGAATAGCCTGTTGGTGTTTGATAGAATGGAGGTTCATGGATGCGCTATATTATAAAGGGAAGCAGAAAGGTTACGATGGGTTTGTGTTATTGCAGTAATTGTGATAACTGCAAGGAACAGTGCGGGAGACAGTGCATGAGATATTCGTAAACCGAAACTCCGGTATATATGGAGGGACTGTATGAAGTATATAATAAAACCAAAACAGTATCGACAAGATTACTGCTATTGTTCACAGTGTGATTACTGCTCTATTGACTGTAGAAGTAAATGCGGTACGTACACTTCAAGTAAAAAATAACCATGTATCTAGTATAGAGTGTGCTAAGAAGTATGCTCTATACTAGAATGCATTAAGGAGGAGAAATGATGAAGTATATTATTAAACCTGCTTCACAAGGCAGATGGATGTGTTACTGTTCGGATTGTAATGTTTGTGAAAACTGTGGATACTGCTCTGTATATAAAGATTAATAAGCAGAGTAAGGAAAATGAATTACATCGTTGAAACCAAGGGGGATATGGTTTGAAAAAGTCAAAATACAATAAGATTATTAATCTTGAAGATGGAAAAACAATTGCATTTAATAGTGTAACATGTGCGTTGGCAGAAGTTGATGCAGAATTTTTAGATACACTTGAAAATATTGAAAACATAAATGTGGATGAACTTACTCCAGAGAAAAAAGAATTAATCGATAATATGATGGAAGGAAATTTCATTGTTGATGACATGCTTGATGAACTGAAACTTATTAAATATAGAAATTACAGTGGTAAATTCAGTTCTAGTGGAATAGGCCTTGTAATTGCACCAACGCTGGCATGTAATTTCGCCTGTCCATATTGTTATGAAACTGCTAAATCCGGCATTATATCGAAAGAGGTTCAAGACAGCCTGCTTGAAATGATTGAAGATACGGCAAAGCATAAGTACGATGTAGATATAACCTGGTATGGCGGAGAACCATTAATTGCAAAAGAAGTCATATTTGACTTTTCAAAAAGGGCAATCGAGATATGCGAACGTGAAGGTGTTAGATATGGTGCATATATTGTTACCAATGGCTACTTAATTGACGAGGATGTAATCAGTAAAATGAAAGAAGCACATATTACTGGTGTTCAGATAACTGTAGACGGACCACCTTCTATACATAATACAAGACGAATTTTGAAAAACAGTGATGAACCAACATTTGACCGTATTATTCATAATGTAAAGCTGTTAATGGAGAATGGAATTACCAATATTGCAATTCGAATCAATGTAGATAAAACCAATGTCAATCATGTGGAAGAGCTTTTAGATATTCTGGAAAGAGAAGGAGTTAAAGATGTTGTAGTAAATCTTGGACATGTAAGTGCTTACACTGAGGCATGTAATGGTGTAACAGATAGTTGCATGGATACAGAAGAGTATGCGGCTCAAGACAGTAAATATCAGAAAATTTTACACGAAAGAGGATACCAGATCTCAGGAAGATATCCATTCTATCCAAGTATCAAAGCAAATTATTGCTGTGCGGATCATGTGAGTGCATATGTAATTGATCCAGAAGGATATATGTATAAGTGCTGGAATGATGTTGGAAACCAAAAACGTGCAGTTGGTAATGTTTGTACCATCAAAGATAAAATGGACGACAAAATGTTTGCGATGAATTTAGAGTACATTATGTGGGGACCATTTGAACATGAAAAATGCAGAGAATGCGATATTCTGCCTATATGTATGGGAGGATGTCCATACAAAGGAATTACAGGAAATGAGCCTTCTTGTGAAAAGTGGGTATACAATCTGGAACAGACAATTATTGCAACTTATTATCAGCAATGCGAGAATGATTAGGCTTCAAAAAGTTGGCATATCTCATTCTTATGAAATATGTCAACTATAAGACATAATATTGGAGCAGGGGAGGGATGTTCATGGAAGAACAGGTAAATGGATTGATAATAAGAAAACCAATGAAAACAGAATACAGCGAATTGTGGAGCATAGTTGAGAGCATTCATAAAAAGCAGGAAAAAAAGCGGCTTTATGAAGATTTTAATATAAATCATACGAAAGAATCGTTTCGGGAGTTAATTGAAAAGGGAATGGAAGAAGAACGCATTTGGGTTGCGTTATTACGTGGGAAAATAATAGGATTTATTAATATAAAATATCAGGCACCTGATTATATGTTTTTCGATGATAAGTATGTATATATCCGATACTTTTATATGGAAGGAAACCACCAGGAATATGCAGAGCAGCTTATGGAAACCGTTGTGAAAGATGCAAAGCAGTATGGATTTGACTATATATGTGGTGACTTGATTCAAGACGATGAAGAGATGGAACAGCTCTATGAGAAAAATGAGTTTGAAAACTATAGAATCAGGCTGGCGAAAAAATTATAATACAATGAGGAGACGTTTTTCTGTATGGGTAAAAGGACGTTTGAAGCCAATTTAAGAATAACATCACTAAAACTTTTGAAGGATGTTGAATCCTTTACTGAATTGGGGACGAAAGTGGTAAAGATTAGAGAAATGTTTGGATTTACTAGTGAAGTAGTCATAGAAGAAGTGTATTCTTTAGAGGTTTTAGAAAGGATAACAGGGAACAGGCTTCCAAGATGGGTAATTGGGTTAAGTGCAGGAAAAAGAATTTGGGTACTAGATAAGTCTAAATGGGAAAACCAAAAGATGGACTTAGCTCAACTTATTTTACATGAATTCGTACATATTGCAATCAATGGGACTGTGAAAAAGAAAGTGCCAGTTTGGCTTAATGAGGGACTTGCAGTTTATCTGTCTGGTCAATATGAGGATTACCAATTGGAAAATAGCCATATCCGCACAGAAATGGATTTTTATCAACTGGCTTATGAAAGTCAGAATTTATATATCATAGCAGGAAAAGTAGTGACAGCACTGGCTGACGAATATGGTGCAGAAATACTGATACAGGAATTACTTAATTCTGAAGAGATTGAAACGAACAGAATATTCAATAATGAGAATCTGAATCGAGTTGTAAAAAATAGATAGAACGAAAAAACTTCAAAAGGGTTGTTAAAATGAAAAATGTGATAAAAGAGTTATTTTTATATGCAAAAGTATATTTTAAGCAGGAACTGTTAGGTATGTTTTTTACTATTTTGTACACAGGGGCAATCTTCATTTCGCCTATTGTTTCGAAATATTTAATTGATGATGTAATGCCGTCTAAGTCTATGTACAAACTGACAGTTGGAATATTGATTTTCTTCTTTGGCTGTATAGGTCAGCCTGTATTTGGGTACATAAAAAATAGGATTTTTATGAAAATAAGTGAGAAGACCACTGTTAGTTTGAGAGAAAATATGTTTAACAAGATGATTGATGCCCCATTGACATTTTTCGATGAAAACAATATGGGAGCAATCGTATCAAGAATCAGCAATGATGGAAGAAGTATAAGCGATTTTATTACTAACTTTTTTGTTGTATTTCTTAAAAATATCGTTCTGATTATCATTATCTTAGCAGGTATGCTTTTGTTATCTGCAAAAATGACATTGTTTATTATTATACTATTCAGTGTTTATTTTGTAATAAATTTCTATATGTCTAAAAAATTCGCACCATTATCCCGCAAGATACAGCAAAGTTATGATAATATATGTATTAAAATCAATCATACCGTTGCACAGATTAATACAGTAAAATTATATAATCAGGAGCAGGCATTTAAGAAAGAATTTAAAGATATTATTGAAGAAAGTTATTACTATAATATGAAATCCAGAAAGTTAAATATGCTGATTAGCTGTCTGAATAATGCATTAGTAATTACATCGTTAGCACTTGTGTATGGTTATGGAAGTTATATGGTTATCAAGGGAGAAAGTACGATAGGTACTATTATAGCGTTTGGCCTGTATTTTCAGAATCTAGTGCAGCCAATATACGAGTTTTTAAATAATAACATTGATATTCGGAATATGGAACCGATTATCCAGCGAATTAATGAGTACAATAACTTAGAGTCAGAGCGGAGCGATAATGGAGAAGAATTGGAAAAAATAAAGAGTATACAAATGAAACAAGTAAGTTTTGCGTATGCCAATGGTGTGAAGGCACTAGATAATATCAACCTGGAGTTTTCAGGAAATGGTATGTACGCAATTGTAGGGGATTCTGGAGCAGGTAAGTCTACATTAATCAAGCTAATGAGTGCATTGTATGATTCCTATGATGGAGAAATTTATGTAAATGGTATCGAACTAAGGCATTATGGAGTGAACCAGATTCGAAGCAATATTAGTTTTGTTACTCAAGAGACAGAACTGCGTAACGCATCGATCCGCGATAACATAAAGCTCGACAAGGAAATCGATGATAGTAAAATTGAAGAAATAATCAAGTTCGTTAATTTAAAGGAAGTAGTTAACAAGCTTGAAAATGGAATTGATACCATCATGAATGAGAGAACGAACTTATCCGGTGGTGAAAAGCAAAGGCTTGCAATCGCTCGGGCATTAGCAAAAGAAAGCAGTATATACATTTTTGATGAACCAACAGCTGCGTTAGATACCGTAAATGAAAAGATAATAAAGGAAATCATCGAGCAGCTTTCAAAGGAGAAAATAGTTATCATTATTACGCATAACTTAGCGTTGCTAAATGAGGCTGATTTAATATATGTGATGAAGCAAGGTAAAATAATGGAACAGGGTGTATATTCTGAACTTAAGCATGAGGGAAAATATTTCATGCGTCTTATGGATGCACTGGTAAAAGAGGAAAAGAAACAAGAAAATGAAGAGTAAAAAGGTAGTGATGTGATGTCATTTCAGGTGAGGGAAGCATTAATAGAAGATTTAGAGAATATAGTAGAATTGTGGAGGGAACTATCAGTGGACCAAATGTCTAAAGATCCTTTTTATAAGGGAACTTTAGAATTTAAGACTGGTTACAATCAGTTTAAAAATTCCATAGAAAGTGATGCCTGTGGTTTATTTATAATTGAAAGCGAAAGTACAATTCAGGGATTTATTGAAGTATGGTCGGATGTAAGGAACTTTCAGTTAGAAAATGATGACTGTGCATATATTGTACATTGCATCTTCCACAATAGACTTAAAACAAAGGATGCTATTGTTCACATGATTGCGGGATTATATTATGCAGCAGAAAACTGGGCAACTGCCCATGGGAAAAAGTACTTAACTGCTGATGTATTTGAGCATAACAGAAGAGTTGCAGTAGTACTTGGAAGAGCAGGTCTTATGCCATTTAAGTATCGAATGGTGAGAAAAATCTAATTGTAACAGTCTTGAAGGGAGAAAAATAATTGGGAAAGAAAGTAGGATTGAGTATGGGAATCATTCTGGTTTTAGTCAGTTTGACAGTGGTACTTCTGCTTATAAATAATAGTAAAAATAAAGGAAAAACAGAAAATAGATTTTCTAGCCAAGTGGCACCATTTGTAGAAACAGAGGAAGAAACGTATACATTTGATGGGAGCGATATGCTTTCATTAGTAGCTGTGTGTGCTGATGTGGATATAAAACAGGAAAAACGCACTGACATTTCTGTAAAAATTGTGAAGCAAGTAGGGGATAAGCAGGAAACGGGATTGAAACAGGAATTGAAAAAAATAGTGTGTTCCATGACCAATGGAATTCTAGAGATTGGCTATACAGGTGGACAAAGACCAGCTGTTAATTCTGTCTATATTAAGGCAGTTATTACAATACCAGATTCCATTCAGGAGATACAGTGTGATTGTCAGACTGGTAACTTAAATGCTAAGGGAGTTTATCGAAAGATTATGGTAAATTCAAATACAGGTGATGTGACCCTTGTACTGAAAGAGGTCAAGAATAGTGACACGATACAGATTGATGGAAAAATAGGTGATGTGAAAATATCATTGCCAGCAAACAGTGAAATTAATCTTGATGGATCCCAAAAAGAAGAAGCGCAGTTGGGAAAAGGAATTTCGGTTAGTAAACATGGTTTAGCAATCCTTATAAACAAAGAAATTAGCAAAATCAAAATAGACAGTTAACGAGTGCAAATAAGATTTTCTAGATGGGAAGTGAAAGTGTGTCTGTGCTTAAATTTGTTGTAAAAGCATACCAAAAACAGAAACTAAAATTTTTACTAATATTCCTTATGACATTTTTTACATTGCTCATTTTTAACATTAGCTCTTCACTAAAAGAGTCTGTGGTAAATACTAGGCTAGGACAGTTACGAGACATGACAGAGAACTCTCAGATTATTATTAGTGCTGAGGATGGAAGTTATAAAGAATTTGATGAGAAGATTTTTAATGATTTATATAATAAAAGTACATGTGATTACATAGAAGAACAGATAACGAGAGATTACTGTTATGTGGACGTAAAAGAGACAAAAGAAACATTGTTTCTTTATGGAACAGATGTGAAACAACAGAGGAAAATATATGATTTTCAATTGGAATCAGGAAATCTGGATGATTGGAATGAGCATGATATATTGATATCAAAGGAATATGCAGAACAGAATCATTTACAAGCAGGGGATACCCTTACGCTCCAGTATGGAAAAAAGAGTGAACCTTTAGTGATTAAGGCGATTTCCAAAAGTGAGGGAATGTTTCAGAATGCGTATGATTTTGCCATTACAAGTCAGGAGTTTGTAGACCAGATAGGGGAACGGAACGGGCTCGTTAACCGCATTGATCTTACCATATCTGACTTGAAAAATATGGATGAAATTACAAGTGAGATGAATGAGAAACTAGAGGGAACAGGACTTGCAGCAAGAGCAAAATACAATTTGCATTACTTTAACGGTTATGTAACAACAGTTGTGTTGGCGATGAATTTATTCAGCATTTTTCTTCTTCTGCTTATGGTATATATGATGTATGCATTGTTCCAGTCCTACGTTTATGAAAATGCAGGAGAAATGGCAACACTTCGAAGTATTGGAGTTTCCATCAGAATGTACAGGAGGCTGCTTGGACTTGAGGCAGCATTTATTGTTGTACTTGCATTTGTATGCAGCATGATATGTACACCATTGGCAATTAAGCTAATGGGGGGGATGATGTTCAAACAGAATACAGAAGTATCCTTGCACATCGGAGTATCAGTGCTAAAGGGGATTGCTGTTCTAGCAATAGCAGTTGCAAGTATCTATGGGGCATCTTATAAAGTAAGCAAGGTGGAGCTGGTTACACTTCTGCGAAGCGAGATGAATTACCAGCCAAGAACTTTTCAAAAGAAACGTTTGGTGGCTGCAATTGCAGTTCTGGCAGCTGGAGCAGTGTGTAGTTTTATGGATAGAAGAGAAAGCACTCTGGTTCTAAACTATGTGGTATTAGTTTCTGTTCTTGTAAGCCTCTTATTATTGCAGGAAGTGTTTGTTCGGCTTTATTCTTCCTTGATTGAAAAGCTCTTCTCTAATCGAAGAAAGGCTGTTGGGTTATTTGGAAAACAGGCAAAAACATCTTTATTGTCGTATCTGCCTGCAATTACAATGCTAGTATTTGTGTTATCCATAGCAATTGCAGTCCTTTCTATGTCAAAGATACTTGATCAGGCTATGGAAAAAATGTACAGCGGGGCAGATTTTTATGTAACGATTCAGGATAAGGATGAAGAACCTTGTTTAGAAGTGATAGATTCTAGTTCAGAAATTGAGAGCTATGTAACGGAAATTCAGAAAAATGAAGTTGTGGAAAATAGCAAAATTACGTTGATGGGACTAGAGAAGAATATTTCAGATGCAGATTATAAAATGGTAGCTAACTGTGACAGTTACAAAAGATTTCAAGAGCTTTCAAACGGCAGTAATGTTATTATATCAGAGACATTGGCAAAAAGATGGAAAAAGTCAGAAGGAGATAACATTACAATACGAGACAAGTCGTTCAAGATTACAGAAGTGATTCAAACATTTGAAAATATGGGAGATATCGCGTTTATATCAGAAAGTGCTTTCTATGAAATCATAGATAATTTTGATACTTGTGTAATATTGGCGAGGGCTACTGATAAGGGAAATTTGGATGAATCAAAGGAAAAAATACAAGAAAAGCTTGACCAGACAGGTAATGCTACAATTATTACGACGGAAGAAATGTATAAGAGCAATAAGCGATCGAATCAGGTAATTATTAAGGGAATTTTGGCATTTACACTGCTTATTTTATTGGTGAGTGGAGTTGGATTGTGCAGCGTAGTTATGATTAATATATTACTGCGTCAAAGAGAATTCTTAATTTATCAGACAATAGGTATTTCGAAAGCCAGTGTTTTAATGGTTTCTTTTTGCGAAGCGATTGCAATTAGTGTATATGGCATACTGAATGCTTTGCTGATACAAAAAATTCTGCTTTCAATTATGATTGAGATTTTGTCGTATTATGTGGGAAGTTTACATATTGCTAACTCAATTGCATCAAATATAGGTCTGTTTATTCTGGTTTCAATATTAACTGCAGCAGTTATGTTGGGTGTGACAAAAAAATATGCGTTATCAGACAGGGTAATGGAACAAATAAAAGTAAATTAGGCAAGGAGGGTCATCATATGCTTGTTGCTCAAGGTCTAAAAAAGACATTTCATGAAGGAATAGATGTAGAAGTCATATCGGGGGTAGATTTGAAGATTCAAAAAGGTGATTTTGTAGTACTTACAGGAAAATCAGGGTCGGGAAAATCAACGTTGTTGTATTTGCTAAGTGGTTTAGAAAAACCAACTGCAGGAACGGTTCACTTTCATGACATATGCATTCAAGAACTGAAGGATAAGGAAATCAGTAAATTGAGAAGAGAAGCGTTTGGATTTGTATTTCAGTTTTATAACCTGATTGCAACTTTAAGTGTTAGAGATAATATCATGCTACCATTAAATTTCACCAAGGGAATTGATAAACAGCGAAAGGAAAAAATAGATTCTTACATAGAGCTTTTAGGTCTAAAAGACAAAATCAATTCCAAGCCGTCTCAATTATCAGGAGGGCAGCAGCAAAGAGTAGCAATTGCCAGGGCATTGGCAATTGAACCAGAAATCATATTTGCAGATGAACCAACGGGGAATCTGGACTTATCTACTAGTGAAGAAGTGATGGAGATTTTTAAACAGTTGAACAAGCAAATGAAGAAGACCATAGTAATGGTGACCCATGATCCAGCAATTGGAGAAAAGTATGCAAGTCGTGAAATAACAGTTTTGAATGGAACAATTATGGAAAAGTATTAAGCTATGGAAAACAAAATAAAGAAAAAATGCGTGTTTCGTTAAATTTTAATGAAAAACACGCATTTTTTTTATCTAAAAATTAGCTAGCTAAATATAAAATATTATTATGTCATTCTCTTTAAAGTTTGTTATGAAATAAATCAATAACAAACTTATTATAGTAATATGCTTATTTTTTAATGAAAAAAGAAAAAAAATTTATTAAGTGGAACTTTAGGTATAAAAAAAAGAACTAAAGATGGTTTAAAGAAAATAAACAATTTGGTAAATTAAATTAAGGATGTGAGAAGCTTGAAAAATGTACAGGAAGAATTTTATAAGATGGCAGGAAGAAGAATTAGAAAACTAAGAGTTTCTAATAATTATTCAAGAGAAGTACTTGCAGAAAAAGCTAATATATCTACTAAGTTCCTATATGAAATTGAGACAGGGAAAAAAGGATTTTCTGCGTATACGTTGGAAAGTTTGGCAAGAGCATTGGATGTAAACAGTAATTATATTCTGTCACAACAGAAAGATGTTCATCAAAGAAAAGTGAATAAATCAGGATTTCAGGATTTTAATGAGACAGATTTACATAATTTAAGACAGTTAATCGAGATAGTAAATAAATTTATAGATACCAAACAGTATATTAAGGAGGAAGACTAAAATGTGTTACAAGGTCTCTAAGTACAATTACATAGTGAAACTTAATAATGAGTGGTTTCTTTTATTTAACTCTCTAAAGGGGAGAAAGAGCTTATACAAAGTTAGAAGAACAGATACAAGTGTTTTAAAATACATAACGCAAAAAGATAGTATTACAGAAGAAAATCAGATTACACAAAAGCTTTTGCAGGCAGGATTTTTAATACCCAGGGATTATGACGAAGATCAAGAGATTCAAGAAATTTTTAACCAAAAAGTGAATGACAGAACATTAAATCTTATTGTGGCACCTACGGGAAGTTGTAATTTACGCTGTAAGTATTGTTGTGAAGATTTGAATACAGGAAAGATGAGCAAGGAAGTACAGGAATCTATTATTCAGTATATAGACAAAAATATATCCAAATACAGCAGTGTCAATATTGACTGGTTTGGCGGCGAGCCATTACTGGCAATGGATGTGATTGAAAATATATCGAAAAAAGTAATAGAAATCTGTAAGAGAGAAAAAAAGCAGTATTCATCCTTTATTACAACCAATGGGACATTGTTGACATTAGGTGTATTTAAGAAGTTATATCAGTTTCATGTAGTAAGGTATCAGATTACAATTGATGGAACAAGAGACATACATGACCAGCAAAGAGTTACCAGCTCGATGCAGCCAACTTTTGAGAGGATTATAAATAACCTAAAGCAGATTAAGAATTCAAATGTGGGAAAGCATGCTGTGATAATGATTCTGACTAACTATTCAGATGTTATGAAAGATTCAATTAAGGAGTATAAAGAATTTTTTAGCGAAAATTTCGGTGATGATAAGAGATTTAAATACTCCTGTAACATCATTATGAATTTGGGAGGGACAAGAATTGAGGAGTACAAACAGTATTTAGTAGGAAGTCAACAGATGAATTATTTGTATGAGCAGATAATAGCATGTGAAGATACTAAGCTAGATTATATTTATGAAGAATTTTTAGAACCTGGAAGCCAGCTTTGCTATGCAGCAAAGAAGAACTCTTATCTTATTGGAGAAGATGGGTGCGTATATAAATGTGAACATCAATACCAAATACTTAAAGACAAGCCAATAGGGCGTTTGAAAAATGATGGAGAAATGGTTTTGGAGTCAGATTCTCGTTTATGGGATGGAAAGTTCAATTACTGTAAATCAGAGACCTGTAAATTAAAACCTTTGTGTCTTGGGGAAGATTGTATCAAAAAGCGTGTTGAGACTGGAAATACAATTCAATATGGTGAGAAGTGTCAATACAGAGAATGTCATTTTTATAAGCCTACACTTGAGGCTGTATTAAAGCTTATTGCTCATGAGAGGAATATCGTAAAAGAATTTTAGCAGCCTATGGTGTTATACATTGAAAGGAGGTGATATTATGTGGAGAAAATTAGTAGACCAAAAGATGAGTGCAAAAGCTTTAGGATGGCAGTCAGCAGCATGGCAGTCAGCGGCATGGCAATCAGCAGGTCGTAGATAATAAGAGAGAGGGCATTGCATATCTAGCAAGTTAGCTATCTAACTTGTTAGGTGCAGAAGCCCTTAATTAAGAAAGGATGATAATTTTGACGAAGGAACTATCAGGTGTATATAAAGAATGGAGTTTTGCTAGAAGTAATACAATTGCATTTGTAAAAGAATTACAAGAAAAAATTAACAAAAAATTAAACAGACCAGAGTTAGATACGATAAAAAAACACATTTTAGAAATGCTTGACGTTCAAGAGGCTTATTCAGAAGCCATTGAAACTAAAGTTATGAGTTTTGCATCTTTGAAAGAAAATGACGAGTTTAATGACGAAGTATCTATTCAGGAGCTTTTAGATAAAATAAATGAAGTAGATAATCAAATGAAGACTAGAATCGAAAATGCACCTTTTGATACAGAAATTCTTTGGGATGGGGAAAGAAGAACTTTATCTAGTCACATAGCAGCACTTATTTCTCATGAAATGTTTCATATTGGCCAGTTTGTAGGTTTTTGTTATGCTCAAAATATTCAGCTTCCAAAGTACATTGTAGAGATGTGGGGATTATCAGAACAAAATCTTTAATATGTGGTAAATCAAAAAGAAACGGAGAGAATACGATATGAAGCAAAAAGTGCTAAAAAATAATTATATTACACCGCTTGTAAGTGAAAAGGAATGGGCAGTAAAGTACCCTGAGGTGGATAGAGAATACGTATGGACCTATCCATTGATTCATGGACCAGAACCGTTTCAGGTGAAAGATATATTCAAAAAAAGTCTTGTTCCGTCATTATCCAATGATTTGGTTGTATACATCCATTTACCAGCTTGTTTGTTTCGATGTCCAATGTGTCCATTTTATGTGGAACTTGTGAAATCAAGAGAGCAGGTAATGGGTTACGCCAAACTAGTTATCAAGGAACTTGAAATGTATGCGAAGACGGGAATACTAAGTAAATATAACTTAAAAGCCATTTACTTTGGTGGAGGTACAGCGTCATTGCTTTTTCCAGATGACATCGGACAGATTGTGAAAAGGATTAAAAGTTATATAAAACATGATGATAGCGTGGAAGTGACATTAGAAGGCCATCCATCTCTAGTAGATTATAATTATTTATCTGAATTACATAATGTGGGGGTAAACAGAGTATCTTTTGGTATACAGTCATTTAACAATGATGAATTAAAAGCAATGGGATTAAAGCAGACAGCTGAAAAGAACAGAGAAACATTAGATTCTGCAATAAAGATTGGATTCAATACGGTTTCTGCAGATATGTTATATCGATTACCTTATCAAAAGGTTGAAGATGTGAGAAAACAGCTTAATCAATTTTTGGAAACAGGTATTACTTCATTAAGTACTTATAGCCTTGAACTTTCAGTACGACAGGCATCTCAACAGAACTATCAGGCAAGTGAAGAAGAAGACAAAGAGATGTTCTATATGATTAATGAAGAATTGATGAATAGAGAATGGAATCACACAGCTCAGCCAGATTATTCACATAAAAAGCATATAAGTAAAGAGACAATTGTGACTTGGACTGCACCTCAGGGTCAGACTTTAGGATTAGGAGCAGGTGCTTGTTCTGCATTAAATGGAAGTACTTACTTTAATGTTCATAGCATGGAAGAGTATAAGAGAGTTCTAGATGAAGGATGTTTGCCAGTTCTAACAGGCCAAAAATACAATTTCACAGATGCAATGTCACGTTTTATGGTATTAGGGGCACGTTGTTTTGTCCTTCCAAGAAAGCCATTTAAACAAGCGTTTGGAATTGATCTAGCTGATGTATATGCGAACGAAATTAAAATGTTGAGCAATCAGGGACTTGTTGAACTAACAAACGATGCACTTCTAGTTACCAAAAAAGGAAAATATTATGTAGATAATATATCTAAAGTATTTTATTCCTTAGATAACAGGTGTCATTTACAGCCTTGGGGCGAAAAAATGAAGGGTGCTGTTGCAAATGACTACTTATACATGGAATAGATAAAGCACAATTGGAGGTAATTATGAATATTAATTGGGAAGTAAATTATCCTAAAGGATTAATTAAATATATTGATTTCTTTAGAAAAAAGTATTTTCAGTATGATATATTCGACAATATTGTGGGTCAATATATCAAAGAACATTCACAATTTGAACCTAAAACAATCTGTTCTTTGGGCTCAGGTACAGGTAGACATGAAGTGGAATTGGCGAAATTAGGTTACCGTGTCATTGGCTTAGAGAGAAATGAAGAGTCTGTTGGCATTGCAAAAGCATACATAGAGGAACAGAATTCTAATGTAGAAATTGTAAAATGCGATTTCCTGAAGAAGGACGAGTTAGATACTGTAATGAAACAGATTGGAGAAGTTGATGCTGTCGTACTTCTGTTTATTCCAATAAGCATAGAGAGCTATGCAAAAGCAGTGAAAAATATGAGCAAGTGGCTAAAAAAAGGTGGCGTTTTTGTTGCTGATAATTTTGCCTATGAAGAGGGATTTGATGATAGTAATTTAGTAATCGAATCAAATGTCGAAGTAGTGGATAGTCCAGACAAAAGTGGTTATGCCGTAAGATTCAACTATTATGAATATAAAGATCTTATTGTTAATTGGGATGCAGTTTATCTGTACTATGATGAAGACCAGAAACTTACAATGAAACGAGATCATGATATTCTTGATATCATTCCAGTTGAAAATGAAGATCCATTGAAACTGGATAAGAAAGAGTTTGAAATTTTGGAAAACAGGGTCGTTACTGAATGTAATCAATGTATAGCACCTCCTCATATGTTTGAATATTTGATGGGCAGGAGGAAACTTTAATGTCGGAAAGGAATCCATTATTTTCAGATAGAGTATATTATGAGATTATCTCTGGCTGTAATTTGCATTGTAAACATTGCAGCGATTTATTGTCAGAACAGAAAAATAAGATGCTTAGTAAAGAAAAGATAATAAAATTTCATAAGAAAATGTTGGATAAGTTTGGTATTTGTAATTCAGTTGTTACAGGTGGAGAACCAGCACTACATCCTGAGTTTATTCCAATTGTAGAAGAATTGGAGAAAAGCGGTGATGTTACAATTACGAGTAATGGAACTCTATTGGACATTGATATGGTAGAAAAACTGCTCAAGAATCGCAGAGTTACATTGCAGCTAAGCATCGATGGCTTTTCACAAGAGACATTTGATGGCATTCGTGGGAAGGGAACGCACAAAAAAGTTTATGATTTAATTGAACAAATTGCAGAAAGAAATCTAAATGCGCAAGTTGGTGTTTCTATGACAATGATGCAGCAGAATATAGATGAAGTCATGCAGATGATTTCTTATTGTGAAAAAAAAGAGCTGGCATATATTTACTTCCCTACACTGCTACCAGTGGGAACAGCATTGAAAAAATGGGATACAACAGCACCTGAAGTAAACGCACAGAAAAAGATAGAGGATGCGGTTTTTGAAAAAATTGCGATGGAGAAATCGAAGATTCCAATCTTATCAAACAGACTAGACCAAATCTGCGCAAAGGCTATTCCAGAAAATAGGACAGATTGTCTTAGTACATTCACAATTAAGGTGTGTCCAAATGAACTTGTAATGCCATGTCCTGTATCCTCTAAAACAGAGCATAGCTTAGGAAATATCAATGACGATGATATTGCAGCTTTGATTGTAGAAAACCTGAACAAGATAAAAATCAGAAAAGAAGAATATCGTTTTCAAGAGAAAAAGTGTAAAGAGTGCTCCATAAAAAACTATTGCAGAGGTGAATTTTGTGCAAACTGCAGTTTAATGATGGATGGTTTGACTACAGCGAAAGATTATTTTTGTGAGGTAACTAAATATCATGTAAATAATTTATTAGAGGAGGTTGAAGAAAATCGAACGGTATGAAACCTTTGTCCCACTGTACCTAACAAACACGTGTGACAGCCAGTGTAAAATGTGTAATATGAGAGTGCAAAATCATAGTCTTCATCGAATAGTACCGAATAAGGAAAAGATACTAGAGCAGCTAGATATTATATTAAATATTGAGCGAATTAGTGCTGTGTGTATCTTAACTGGAGAGTACACTGGAGAGAAAAAACGTATAGAAAATCTAGATTTAGTTATCTGGTGTATAAAACAGGCTTTACAAAAAGGTTTTCAAAAAGTTTTCTTTAACATTGGTTCTTTATATGATAACGAAATTGATATATTAGACAAAAGTTTTCCAGATAAGAAAAATATAGTACTTTCTTTATTTCAAGAAACTTATGATAAGGAATGCTATGAAAGATACTTTGGAAAATGTGATTCCAATAATCCAAAATCGGATTATGAGCGTAGAATAACAACGCCTATGAGGTTTCTAGAGAGAGGATTTGAACAGGTGGATGTTGGAGTCCTGCTAGGATTAAACAGCGTGGAAACAGAAGTAACATTACTTATGGAACATGTAGATAAGCTGTCTAAATATGCAAAACAGATATATATTTCCTTGCCTAGAATATGTGGAGTTCGTAATTTAAAGGATGTAGTAACAGATAACGAGTATTATTCTGCAGTAAAAAGAGTATATGAGGAGTGTAAGGATATTAAGATAATTGCTACAACAAGGGAAGATAGAAATATGCTGCTTAGGCTGCTGCCATATGTGAAAGTAATTAGTCCGGGATGTTCGGATGTATTACCTTATACTACGAGTGGAAAAATAAAGAATAATTTAGAAACCTCTCAATTTCAAGTAAAACCACTTCGGGATAGACCTTCTGAAGTACTAGAAGGGCTTCCAGTAAGAAATGCTATTAAGTATTATCATAGCGCAGAATCAAGAACTAATAATAATTAAGGTGGAGTTTGATATGAAGATTTTTTTGGGAGCACCGATTCAACAGGTACAAAACCAAGATGGACTGGTTATGCCAAATGTTAAATCTATGATCGAGTATATCATAGAGACATTACAAAAAGAGCATAATCAGGTGTTTTCAGCTCATGTAGAAGAAGAGTTTGGACGAGTTACAGAATCCTTTAGTGATGAAGATATTTGTAAACGGGATTATAAGTGGATGAATGAGTGTGATACATATATCGCTGTTTTTCCAAATGATGCGAAAAATAAAATGATTCAAAGTGCTGGTACAAATGTAGAACTGGGCTGGGCGACGACATTAAATAAAGAAATAGTATTAATTTACGATTTTAGCAAAAAACAACAGCTTTCTAAGTTAGTACGTGGTTTACAAGGCATTGCACATGTAAAATGTATAGATTTAAATGAAGTCATGAAAGATGCCCATTCACTAACTCAAACGTTGTAGATGTGATATTAAGGCAGTGGAAAGGAAAAGAATGATAGATTTACTAGGACTTAAGTTAGAACATCCAGTAATTGTATCTGCTGGTCCAATGGGAGAGAGCAAAGATTCTATTCAGTTAATGTTTCAGCATGGAGCAGCGGCAGTTGTTACAAAAACAATAGCTGGAATAGAGTCAAAACACAATAACATTTATAGTGACGGAGACATGCTGTTTAACAAGGATGGGTATTCAAGGAAAAGTACAGAAGAATGGTATGCTTATCTGAAGCAGAACAAAGAAAGCAATGTTATACCCAACATTTATGGAGATACAGGTGAACGAATTATTGATATAGGGACGAATGTTGTTAGTGCGGGAGGAAAATTGCTCGAAATATGTCTTTCCTGTGGAACGAGAGATCAGCAGCCGATTTGCTTTCAGGTAGATTATTTGCAAGAGTTATGTAAAAAGGTTCGAAAAGCAATTGATATACCAATTGTTATAAAACTGATGATATCGAATTCTAGTGAGTTAAACATTAGTATGGTGAAGGCTATATATGAATCAGGGATAGATGGAGTTTCTTTAAGTGATTCCTTACCTGGAATTGTATTAGATAAGAATTCCAAAAAGATGTTTGGAGGAAGTGGAGGCGTATCTGGAAAGTTTATGAAACCGCTTGTTCTGAAGGCATTATATGATATTAGAAATATCCCAATTACCAAAATAGCATACGGGGGAGTCTATGGTGGTAAAGATATTGATGATTATATAAATTATGGAGCAACAGCAGTAGGAGTGTGTTCTGCTATACTGCAAAATGGAAATTCCAAGCTGACACAGATTCGTGATTCCTATTTAGAGATACAAAGAGGTAGAAATAATGTTAAGATATGAGCAGATGACTTATGATGAAATAGAAGCGCAGATTAAAAACAGGATGCTAATAATACCAGCAGGCTCCGTTGAACAGCATTCAAAACATTTGCCACTAGCAGTTGATTCAATTATTTCAACTAAATTAAGTGAAAGATTAGCAAACGAAATGGATGCAATCGTAGCGCCAACCTTATCATATGGTGCAATTAGTCTTTCTAATAGTGGAGGCGGGATGGATTATGTACAGACGATAGGTATTCGTGGTGATATACTGATAGGCTGGTATGAGCAAGTAATAAAAGGCTACGTACGGGCAGGAGCAAAGAAAATACTGATTTTAAATGCACATTGGGAGAATGAGCCATTTTTAATACAAGCAATCGAGTTAATAAAAGAACAGCTTCCAAAAGATGTTGTAATAGCTGAATTAAGCTGGTGGAGTTTGATAGGTAATAATGACATGATAAGAATATTTGGACAGTTTTCTTCTTGGAGCGAAGAGCATGCTGCGCAGGCAGAAACTGCACTTATGATGGCTTTAGAACCTTCACTAGTGAGAAAATTCTGTAAAGATGTAAAATGTTTAAATCAGAACATGGACATTTACACAACAAGAAGAAATGAAGCTGTGTTTGCTAATCATGGTTCTCTTGGACCATATTCGCATGTAACGAAGAGTATGGCAGTACAGTTTGAAAAACTTGTAGAGAGCAGGATGCTGGAAATGGTGGGTGAAATTCAGTTTAATGATAGACTATACAGCTAATACAATCAGGAAGTTAAGAAAAGTAGTACAATTTGCGTATGAACATACGAAATATTATAAAAAACTATATGAAGGTATTGATATTAACAATATCAATTCTCCAGAACAGTTGCCAATAGTAGAATCTTCCGAATTATCAAAGGACCCGTTAGCATTTAAATCAAATCTGCATTATTCGAAAATCGTAGGCAGTTCAGGAACAATGGGGAGTCCTAAATTAATGTTTCGTACAAGGCGTGATATTGAGAAAAGCGTCTTTAATCAAGTGAAACTTATGTCAATTTGTGGAGTTACTAGAAAAGATAAGGTGGCAATTCTTCAGCCGTCTGGTATATGGGGGTACTCTTCGTTGACTGCGATGGCATGTGAAAAAATGGGGATTAGCTATGTTGAACTTGGTAATGTTCTAGACGAACTTGCCATGAAAATTATAGAAAACAATGATATAACTGTCATTGATATTGCACCATCTCGTTTAAAATCTTTAATGCAGTGCTGGCAGAATTTGAATACAGGTAAAGAAAAAAAACTTTGTATTACTAAGGTTATGTGTGCGGGAGAAAAATTAAATGAAGAAATAAAAAAGAAGTTTGAAGATAAGTATGGCTTTCAGATTTGGAATCAGTATGGCAGTGAAGAATTTGATGGGCTTGGATGGATGCCACAGGGAAGCTATGTGTTCCATCTTTTTAATAGAGATTATTTATTTGAGGTGCTAGATGATACTAACTGTCCTGTTAAAGAGAATCAAACAGGTCATTTAGTAGTAACAAGTTTCTATCACTATGGAACTCCGCTAATTCGATATAATTTGAACGATCTCGTTATTAAAAGGGAGAATGGAATTGAGGTTTTAAGTCGAAACGGTGAATGTCTTATGCTATATGACAGTGTATTGCTGGTACCGCTTCAGATTAGTACTGTGATTAAGAACACAATCCACAGAGAGGAACAAGTCGACTTTCAAATTCAGGTTAGAAAAGATGACCAGGGTACGGATATTGTAAAAATTGTAATGGATCTTCCTAGTTTAACAATAGAAAAACAAAATGAATTATTGGAAAACTTAAGGCATTGTTCAATTGATGCATACGAATTGTATAGAAATAATAAGTTACAGTTTGAAGTATCATTTGAGCGAAAAGACATCATCTTTTCAAGAAGAGGAAAGATGATGCGGATATGTGATCAAAGATAAGCGGGTGAAAGAATGATAGAAAATATAATGGATTTGCTTATTGGCACAGCAAGTAAAGAGAAAGGTAGAATTATTCAGGAAGATAAAGAAATTTCTTATGCGGAGCTTCTAGAAAGGGCAAGAACTTTTTCAGTCAATATTGCTAATGTTACCCAAGGAACAATGATTGGTATCTATTTGCCGAATTGTATTGAATTTATGGAATATTTTTTTGCAGTACATAATGCAAAAAAGAAGCCTGTTTTCATCTCTATAATGGAAACTAAATATACATTGAAACAAATTATTGAAGATGCAGATATCAGTATGATTATTACAAATGAACAATATTTGGACAATGCAATGGAGGCATCTTGCAATGTACCATTCAATTGCAAAATTCTGAATGTAAATGATGGAATGCTGTACAGTAATTCCAAAGAAAGATATCTTACCCAATATAAAGAAGACTTAAGTGATGTTATTGCTCTTATTAAAACCTCTGGCACCACAGGAAAGCAGAAATTTGTGATGCTTACAACAGCTGGTGTTTTGGAAAATGTAAAAGCGCATATTGAATCTGTAAAGTTTCAGGATTCTGAAAGGACATTGATAATGTTACCGATGTGTTTTGGCTACTGTTTCTCATCGCAGATGATTGCGCATATTTACTTGGGAGCAGATATTGTGATTTATACGGGTAAATTTGAGTGTAACAAACTGATAGAAATAATTAGCAGGTGGAATATAACCAATACAGTGGTTGTACCATCTATGATAAATGTACTGGTCATGTATTTGAGGAAGAAAAACAAAAAAATAACATTCTTAAAGAAGCTATTATTCGGAGGAATGTCCATCAGTCCAGAGATACTGAATCAATTATACGAATTTTTGCCTAATACGCAGATTATAGAGACATATGGTCAGACAGAACATTCCCCACGAATATCCACTAAGATACATACAAAAAACGGGAAGCAGGGTTCTGTTGGAAAACCAATAAGAGGAGTAGAGCTTAGGATATATGAACCAGTTGATCGGATAGGTGAGATATGTGTAAAGAGTAATTACATAATGAAAGGCTATTATGGTCAGAAAGAATTAAGCAATGAAACCGTAAAAGATGGTGTCTTATATACGGGAGATGTTGGTTATTTGGATGATGATAACGAATTACATATAGTGGGACGAAAAAAGAATATTATCATTCGAAATGGAATTAACATTTCACCAGAAGAGATTGAGTATTACATTAATGGAGTAAATGGTGTTTTACAAAGTATTGTAATTGCTAAGAAAGATGCTGTTACAGGGGAGACACCAGTAGCTAAGGTAGTTTTAGAAGAGGGGGCATTAGCAGCAGATGTGAAACAGGAGATTATATTAACATGCCGACGCTTTCTTCCAAGTTATAAACAGCCAGATAAGATAGAATTTGTGAATAAAATACCTACGACTTATACAGGGAAGGTGATGAGAACATGGGTGTAGTTAGTGAAATAAAGCAGATTATATGTAGCCATTCGACACTAGATATTGACGAAGCGGCTATTAATCGGGAGATGGATTTGGTGGAGCATCTTGGAATTAATTCGATTGGTATGATTCTAATCATCATGGATTTAGAGCAGAAGTATGATATTAGCATCGATGATGATAGTGTGGATTTTAATAGTTTATCGAAGGTTGGAAATTTAATTGATGTTGTAGCAAAAATGATAGGAGAAAAGAGCCCTGCATGAGAGCAAAGTTATTTATCGAAGAAATAATGTATGAAATTCTCAAAGAAGTATCAGAGGATTATTTTCAGAAGAAGAAGATAGCACAAGACATGTCAGCAGAAGAACTTTACAAAAAAATATTAGATACCATGGATATGGATATAGTAGAAGACGATGGTAAAGAA
This sequence comes from uncultured Lachnoclostridium sp., assembly GCA_937903005.1. GTDB lineage: Bacteria > Bacillota > Clostridia > Lachnospirales > Lachnospiraceae > Clostridium_AI. The sequence continues at coordinate 26,201 of CALFNR010000191.1, forward strand.
GGAACTATTATATTCCCAACTCCAGGCTGTCCTCACAATGTGAAGGATGGTCATCATTGTGGATGTAGTTTTTGTGACTGGAATGATACATATGTTGCACATCCAGCATATGTATTCGAGTTGAGAAAGAAAGATGCGAATCTGTATCGGAATATGCAGCTGGAATATCTTCGTCGTTTACGTGAAAGCAATCATTCGGTACATATCTTTGAAGAGTATGCAATACATGATTGTTTTGATGAAAAGGAACTTAGTGAAGAGGAGCGGAATTATTTATTTGAAGAGAAGCATGCTATAGGAGAAATGCCGATTATTGCACTTGCTCAGGTTCGGGCAGAGAGTATAACTAAGGAAAAACTTCAGAAATGGAAGGGAATGGCTAAAAGGCAGCTGACTTTAGGCATTGGTGTTGAGACTGGGGAACAATGGATTCGAAATCATTGGCTTAATAAAAAAATGGACGATGACACCATAAGAAGAGCAGTTACTGTGGCACATGAAAATAAATGTAAAGTATCTGCGAATATTCTTATGATGCTACCAGGACTTACATTAAAGCAAAATGTAGAGTTGCTAAAGGAATCTGTTAAAAAATTGGATACATTTGGAATCGATTCTTTTATGTTATCGCCGCTTGTAGTTAAGAAGTATACGATTCAGAAGAATATTAAAAGTAGTAATCTGGAAAATGAAAACTGCATATCAGGAATGCTTCTTATCTTTAAGGAGATAGGTAGCTTAGATAAGAAGTATCAAGAAAAGCTTATGTTCAGTTCTATCAATTTTAAAGACTATTTTGCACAGTTCAAGTTATCAGAACAACAAATTGAGCAAGTAGATAAGATGCTAGAGTTATTGACTGCTGGAGGAATGAAGTCAGCACAAATTGAGAAAATTGCAGATATGTTCCAAGTGAATTGCAACAAAGAATTCTATGAACAATATCAGGCAATGGATGGTATGGACAAAATTAAGACTACATTGCAGAATGCGGCTTTCGAGCTTGTAACAAATGTTTTGGAAGAAAGCAGACAAAAAGAAGTACTTACTATTTTTCAAAAAGAATTAAACAATTGGGATGAGAGAAAAGATGCAAAAATTTAATCAGCAATTAATAAAAAATGTGCTTCAGGCAGCGGCAGATACAGATTATTATAAAAAGTTATTCAAGGAAAATGGAATTTGTGTAGATGAGATAAAAACATATGATGACTTTATAAAAATTCCAATTACCACAAAGGAAGAATATCGGACCAATAAATATGATTTTATCTGTAATTCAAAGAAGAAGCTGCTTGATATAGAACAGTTAAAGAAATGTGCTGGTAATTTTAAAGCTTGTGATAAGTTATTGGAAAAAGGGGGATTCAATATGGTTATCACAAGTGGTTCTACAGGAATACCTTTGGAGGTAATACATTCTAATAAAGATGATTATCGTAATTATTATATGCTAAACCGTTATCGGAGAAAATTTAAAGAGTTTTCTATTACAGAGAAATATATTTGGCTCTTGCCAATGAATGAAAAGACAAAATGTATGTTTTTTGAAAAGGAAAACAAGTTTTTGAAGGATGAATACGGGATTCAATATTTTCTGACAAACTATAGTGATGAATATATGAAGGAGATGCATAAGCTGGTTGAAGAGGAAAAACCAACTTGGATTACGGGTTCACCGACTGCTGTAGCTACTTATGCTCAATTTTTAAAAAGGAATGGCCTAAGTGTAAAATTTAATTACATTGAACTGCATAGTGAGCCTTGTTTTTCATGGCAGGCAGCTATTATAGAAGAAGTATTTAAGACGAATTACAGTATAGTATACAGTTCGAATGAGATTAATTTTATTGCTGCAAGCTGTCAGGATGGTAAACTGCATATTCTAGAAGATAATGTATTCGTTGAGTTGCTGGAATCTGAACAGGAAGGTGTTTCATCACAAAAAGTTGTACTGACAGGACTGAACTATCTTGATACACCATTCATTCGCTATGAAATAGGGGATTTAGCGAAAGAAACTTATTGTGAAACGTGTAAAAAAGATGCAATTGAGTTAACGGGGTATCGGTGTAGTGACATGATTTATTTTTCAGATGAAACAGTTTGTGAACCTTATATTATTTATGATTCCATATTTTTTATGAACGCTGCATTAAAATGTGATGTTCTACGTTATCAAGTTACGCAGAGCAGTTTGGGGGTATTTGAGTATGAACTGGATTGCAAGATAAATGATCAATTAAAAGAACGAATGATAAAGTTTCTGGAAGATTTTCTTAGTGAAGGTCTCTGCGTTAAGATAAAAGTAATTGTTAATGAAATGAGTAAAGAAAAAATGCTGAAAAATCAGAAATATAAAAGGTTTGTGGCATTAAGCAAAAATTGTACATAGTTTAGTGCTATGTGCAATTTTTGTTTATACACATTTGGTTGTTTGGATAAAGATACTAATAAGGGAGTGATAACTACGAAAAGCAGAGAATCAAATTTATTACCATATGTAAAAGACCGAATGAACATATATAAAATGGAAAGTATCAGCTGTTATGAAAAGCCTCAGTCTATTGCTATTGGAACTATAGATGAGGACTTTGCAGTTTTCTATATAATGTTGATTAAATTGGCAAAGTCATATTGTTTTGATTCTGATACACAGATTGAGTATATAGATGAAATGATAAACAAATTACTTTTCGATAAATTCGGAGTAGAAAGTATTGGAGTAAAAGTAAGTGAAAACTTAAATGCTATTATAAAACAGCTGATTGATTCAAAATATCCAGTTGTAGTCCCAATTAATCTGTATCGGTTGTTCTATTCAGGTTTCTATTTGATTGATGACTGGTCTCATGTACTGGTCGTAAAAGGGTATGATGATAAACGAAGGATATATCATATCCTTGACTCAATTCAATGCAATATTGAAGATGAGCTGCAGAGGTATCAGGATTTTGCAATAAAGTATGAGGATCTTGAGTTATGCTTGAAATCCTTTAAAGGTGATCTGCCTTGGAATTCTGTATTTTATTACAAAAAAGAAAGGGATGTAGATAAAACACAAATTCTGATATGGATGTTAAAAGTGTGGGCAGACGCAATAGAAAAAAGACAGTATATGCAGCCAGTTTTACATAAATATATATTCCGCGAAGTCGAAGAGAGAAAGGCACAAGGAGAATCTACGGCGGTAAGTGAGTTAATAACAAGCAATAAGGTAAGTATCTGGTCCTATATGAACATAACAAAATACAAAGAAGTTTTAATAAATGAACTGATAGGTATCCTGGAACGCTATGAAGAAACCGAGGCAATGCGCATGAAGCTAGAGAGTATAGGGAAACGTTTATCAAAAGTATGGGGAAATTATACAGCTAGGTCACTTATAAGAATATGTAAGTTAGACTATGAATTACAAACAAGTGGAGTAAATCAAAAAATAAATAAAAGCGAAGATGAGTTAGCAGACTTATTACAGGATATTATTCATCTTATTGAAGCGAGTGGAAAAGTGGATGACAGTATTACAGAAGAAGTGTTATGCCAGTTTGAGAATAATCAAGATCGACTCATAACAAGGAACAAAGAAGGAATTTTATTTTATTTTCATAATAACAAGGTATATAACAGTTGGGTACTTGATTACTGCCCAAAGGTAATACTGAGTAATTCTGCTAATATACATTATATTACGGTCAAGTTTAAGGTTCTGGAAGAAAGTAAGACGGATGGTTTCACTGCGGGAATATTTATCCGGGATTCATATGGTAAAATCATATGTTGGTCATTAGATCAAAACAATAGACTAATATGTGATCTACTTGGCAAAAAGAGAATAATGGAAGTTAAAAATAAAAAGACTCTTGACAAGGAAATAGAATTGATTTTTCAATTACAGGAAAGAAAGCTGTTTTTTGGAGAAAGATTAGAAGGACAAGATTGTATGTATGGTAATGTTGTTTTAGATACTGACGTTTTGCAGGCGGGGCTTATGTGCAAAACATGGGATAACTGTAAAAGGTTAAAAGTCATATTTTATAATTGGGATGTGAGGTAAGATACGATGGTGATTGAAAAGGTAATAAGTGAGCTTTGGAAACAGCAATATCTTGATTACAAAGAAGAACGAGAGAGAGTAGATGGTATGACCGAAGAAGAGCTGGTTATGTTGTGTAGACAGGATATAATTGAGTTAAATGAAAAACCTTACTGTACAAATATGCATACATTATCAATAATGGAAACAATCGGATGTCAGCATCAAATTAAAGCAGATAAAATTGCAGGGTGTTCGTTTTGTAATTGGGATTCATCGAGAATGAAGGAGATTGCACATCTAGCAAAACTTCGCGAAAAAAATGTGAAATTGTATGCAGATACGATCAAGTTCAGCTTTCAGAGAATTCGAGGAGAAAACTGTACTGCCACCTTAATTGAACAGATGTCTGTTCATGATATTCTGAACGAGAAACAGTATCCACAAGAAGCGTTTCATATTATGTTTAAGGAAAGCGGTGTTTATAGAAATACACCTCAAATTGGTATTATATCTGCTCGAGCAGACAGTGTAACAGCAGAAAAAGTTAAAATGTGGAGAACTGTTTTTAAAAGGAGCCTTACAATAGGCATAGGAGTTGAGTGTGGAAATGAATTTCTAAGAAATCACTGGCTCAATAAAAAAATAACAAATGAAAATCTAAAGAATGCAACAGATATAATTCATAAGGAAGGCGGCAAAGTGTGTGCCAATATACTGCTTGGGTTGCCAGGATTAAGTGAAGATATTGCATTACCTTTATTTTTGGATACATGCCAGTATGTTTTAAATGAATTGCAGGTAGATTATGTTCTAATATCACCGTTGATTAATAAGGAAAATACATTGGGGTGTTTACTTAATAAGCAGGTTTCGACCATTAGTACACAACTTCTTATAAATGCAATTCGTGGATTGGAGAAACATTTTTTAAGTCAGTTATCTAAAATTACATTTAGTCCAGACAACCTAGAAAGCATGAAACGTATGAAAACCGGGAAAGAACTAAGTGAATTAGAAAAAATGTATAAAAGTATAGAGAACATGGGAACTGTGTATACAACAGCATCTGACTTTTATGATCCATTATTGGAGTTTTCGTATGTTAAAAAAAGAAAGATGGGACAGGCAGCGATGCTAGTACAACAATTGGAAGAAGGCATGGATCAGGCATGCAAAAGCTTAGGTTTAGGGGATGGTGTGCGAAAAGAGTTTGAAAACGAATTATGTAATGCAAGACTGGAGGAATTAAGATGGAAACATTGGAATTAATGGAAAAGGCAATGAAAAAATCGGAACAATCAATTCATTTAGTTGCAAGTGAATCATGGCTTCCAGGTGAGGTAAGATTACCTTATTTGTTAGATGCTTACTCCAGATATGTATACGATGTGGAAGAAAATGTACAGAAAGATGAAAATGGCTTAGCAGAAACCTTACCGCAATTTGGAGGAACCGAAGAATATATTGAGATCGAAACACGGTGTAAAAATATGCTCTGTGAATATCTAGGTGGAAAATATGCCAATGTTAAGCCGCTATCAGGTTTAAATATGATGATTAGTGTAGTAGGCTCTCTGGTAATGAAGAATGAGCTGGTTTTATCAGTACCAATTGAAGCAGGTGGACATTCCGCTACAAAATATGTTATCGAGAGAATTGGATGTAAGCATGAATTTATACCATATGATAAAGGCAGCTATAACATTGATAAGGAAGCACTTGAGAAACTGGTAAATGAAAAAAAAGTAAAAATGGTTTATATCGACTTAATGAATGTAATATATCGAGCAGATATTGAGGGAATAAGAAAAATAGTCGGAAAAAACGTTATGATATGTTATGATGCGTCTCACGTTTTAGGATTAATAATGGGTGGGCAGTTTCAGAATCCTTTGAAAGAAGGAGCAGATATTATCATTGGTTCCACACATAAGACTTTTCCAGGACCTCATAAAGGTATATTTGTAACAACTAACCGCTGGTATTATATGCTCTATCAATTAAATCACATGCTTTTTATTTCTCATACCCATACAGCTGATATCTGTTCCTTGGCAATGGTGCTTGAAAAAGGAGAGAAATTTTTTAGTGAATATGCAGCGAAAGTGGTGGAGAATGCGCGTACATTAGCTGAACGATTGCGTGATAACGGCATGCGTATTTATTATGATACATCGCATCAGTTATGGATTGACTGCGGTATGAATGATATAACAGAAAATGTGAATTATTGCATTGAAAACGGAATCTATGTGAACAGCATAACAATTCCGCATAATGGCCATAATGGAGTCAGAATAGGGGTTCAGGAAGTGACTTATTTGGGATTTGAGAAAAATGATATGCATGTGTTAGGTGACATAATAGCTAAGTTCTTCATAAAAGAAGATTCAGAGGAGACACGTAGCAAGATGGCAGAACTTCTTCAGAAACAAAAGGAAAAAAAGAGCTTGGAATATGCAAAACTGTTTACTCAGATAGATAGGGTATTAAGATGATGTTACAAATTAAAAGTTGACATAAAAAGAAAATAATGTGATATTATTCTTGAATAAAGACAAGAGGGAGGATTCAGTATTGAAGCAAGGCAGTCAAAGCATACATAAGGGATATCTTTTTTTAAAAAAATATGACCCAAATGTGAGGAAGGTAACGATAATATCAGTTATTTTTCAATTTTTGAATAGCATTGAATATCTTTTTGCGTGTGCAATATATCTGAAATTTCTTCTATATTGCATCAGAGAAAATAAGAGTTTGGATTACATAGTAACAAGTTTTATCTTGATTAGCGTTTTGATGTTAATTATTAAGCTCTATAGTGGATGGTATGAACTATACGGGCATCCTGTGCTGATAAACAGGATTCGACGTACATTTAGCAAGCAGATTTATGAAAGAACTTACACTATGAATTTAAGGGATGTTCAAGATCCAGAGCACTATGAGGATTACCGAAAAGTAATGGATACAGCGAAAAAATATATCGTTGAATATCTTGATAATATATCAAATTTATTCGGGCAGTTTTTAATGTGCGTATTTGTATCATCGGTCATTTGGACAATTGATAAGAAGGCATTGATTATACTGGTTCTTCCAATTTCTACAACATGGATACTGGGAAAAAGGCATGCAAGAGAATCTTATGAAGCTAACAAAGAAAGGCAAGCAGGAGAAGTAAGGAAAGACTATGTGAAACGATGCTTCTATGGCAAGAATTATACCTATGAAATGAGAATGACAAATGTTTCAAAGCCGTTAAAAAAATTATTTTACGAAGGTGTAGCAATAAAGAATAAGGTTAACGAAGAAAGAGGAAGACGATGTTTTAAAATTTCATTTCTGTTTGAATTGTTAAAAAACAGAATTCCATTTAGTTTAATTTTAATTTATGCAGTATATCAAGTAATGGTATCTAAGACAATGAAGCCGGAAGACATATCTATCATGCTTATAGGATTAGTAAATCTGAGTGACAAGATATCAGATCTAGTTGGAACATATGCGAAACTTGATGAAAGCAAAAAATATATATATGATATTGATTATTATTTGAAGAAATTTGACGTTGAGCCTAAGACTTATGTCATTTCTAAAAAAGAAGATGTTTCATTCAGTTCTGATATAACATTTCAAAATGTTACTTTTCGGTATGGGAACAGTGAAAAAAATCAGATTAATCACTTGAATCTGACGATAAAAAAAGGTGAAAAGATAGCAATCGTAGGTAAGAATGGTGCAGGTAAGACCACCCTTATTAACTTGCTGTTACGACTTTATCAGCCCGATGAAGGTAAAATTTTACTAGATGGAATTCCAATTGAACAAATTGATTCTGAAGTATATAGAGGGGCAATATCTGTTGTAGAACAAGACGCCAGATTGTTTTCTGTATCCATAAAGGACAATATTACTTGTGGCAAAGCAGGTAATGGAGATGAAAAAGCGGCGCTGCAATTTAGTGACATGTGGGATAAAGTGAATGCTTTGCCTGATGGTGTGGACACCTATTACACTAAGGAGTTTGGAGAAGGTGTAAATTTGTCAAAAGGAGAACAACAAAAAATCGCAATATCGAGGGCATTTGCCAGTCAAGGCAGTATATATGTATTTGATGAGCCAACATCAGCACTAGATCCGTTAAGTGAAGAGGACATGTTACAAAAGATGCTTTTATTAAGTGCGGATAAAACAGCAATTTTTATTATGCATCGAATGTCATTTGCTAAGGATGTTGATAGAATACTATTTATGGAAAATGGATCCATTTTGGAACAAGGCAGTCACGATGAACTTATGAAATGTAATGGGAAGTATGCAGAAATGTTTAATTTACAAGCAAAAAATTATCAGACGGAGGTTCAGAGATGAAACAATATAAATCATATAAAAATAACCTGTATGTTCTGAAATTCTATTTTACACATGCACCATTCTATTCGACAATAACATTATTGAATGCAATACTCCAAAGGGTTAGTTTTGTTTTGCTGTTACAGTATTCGCTTTTACTGATTATTGATAATATTGAAGGCGGTAAGTCTATTACGTTTGTAAGTGCGATTATTGGCTCGGTATTTCTTTTCTCAGTAAGCATCACATTTGTAGATCGCCTTCTAGATGAGTATTACAAGAATAAAATAAATGAAAAATTGACAGCTGCTATACAGGAACAACTATTTAATGCATCCTTGAAGCAGAAAACAGAGCTTTTCGATGATACTAAGTTTTATGATAATTTTTATAGTGCCGCATTAAGTGCAGAGGATAAATTTGCAGAATGCTTTTTCAACTTTGTAGATATTCTGTCAAATATTACAAGCGTTGCGTTATTAGGAAGTCTTTTACTGTCTTTGTCCTATGGGGCAACAGTAATAATACTTGTATCTTACATATTATCATTAGTAAATAACATTCATTTAAGCAAATTGACCTATAACATAGAACGGGAAAAACGAGTATTTGAAAGAAAGTATAGTTATTATGACAAGATTTTTTGTTTATTTGAGTATTTGAAGGAAATGAAGATTCATGGCGCAAAAGATATGTTATTCCAAAGGATAGACAGTGCATATGAAGAAAATGAGAAGTTATACTGCGAATCCAGCAAAAAGCTGATACTTTATGAAAAAATCTTCCCATTTTTGATAGATTTTGTATTGGGGGATTTGCTGTATAATGGAATTCTGCTATATCAAGCGATTGGATTAAATAAATTATCCATAGGAGGATTTTCTGCTCTGTTTTTTACAGCAGGATCTATTAAAGGGAGTATAGCAGGATTACAAGGTTCGCTCCTAAAATTTTTTCAGCTGTCTAATTATATTTGTGAGTTAAGATATTTTATTGATAGTGTTCCAGAAGATGAAGGTATGACAGTTGAGGATACGTTACAAGAGGACATAGAAGTAAGAAACTTAAGTTATAAATATTACAATGAAAACAAGTACGCATTGAAAAACGTTTCACTTAAAATCCCATATGGCAAGAAGATAGCCATTGTTGGTACAAATGGTGCAGGGAAAAGTACATTTATCAAATTGCTTATGAATCTGTATGAATTACAGGAAGGAGAGATACTGATTGGAGGAAAGAACATTAAGGATATAAAGAGAATGAGTTATCAGAATCTTTTTGGTACCGTATTCCAGGAATTTAATATATATGCCTTGACAGTAGAAGAAAACATTTTGATGGATATAGGCTCAAAAGATGAAGAATGCAAGATCAGGTATGCCTTAGAAAAACTGCAGCTAGACCAAGACGATAATTTTGTTCAGGATTTACAGACAAGGCTCACTGTACAGTTTGATAAAAATGATAAAAATCTGTCAGGAGGACAAAAACAAAAGGTTGCAATTACAAGAGTAATATATGCAAATAAGAATTATATTATCCTGGATGAGCCTTCTAGTGCCTTAGACCCTCTTTCAGAGTATATGTTTAACCAAACTATTGCCGAACACGCAAAAGAACGTACTGTAATAATGATTTCACATCGTCTCTCTACCACAAAAGATGCAGATTTAATTTATGTATTTGATCATGGAGAATTACTTGAAAGTGGAAACCATATTGATTTGATGAAACAGAATGGACTATATTCAGAAATGTTCCTTGCCCAATCAAAGAAATATACATAGGAAACAGAAAATAAGGAGGGTAAGCTTGAAGGTATCTTTATTAAATAAGGTTATAGTAATTACTGGCTCAACGAAAGGAATTGGCAGGGCATTCGCTGAGGCATTTATAAAAGAAGGTGCTAACCTTGTAATTAATTATCATGAGGATGACAAGGAAGCAGAAAAAATGTATGACATGGATATTTTTCAAAATGGAAAGTCATTGATTGTAAAAGCGGATATTTGTAATGAAAATGATATGCACAAGTTAAGGGATGAGGTATTTCAAAGGTATGGAAGAATTGATGTGCTTATCAATAATGTGGGCATTGTCGATGATGACAGCATAATGGATATGTCATTAAAGCAGTGGGAACGTGTCATTACAACCAATCTTACAGGAACATTCCTTTGTTCTAAGTGTATGATTACAAAAATGGTGGAACAGCGGTACGGAAAAATAATCAATATTGCTTCTTTAAAAGGGGTTACGGGCTCAGCTAGCCAGGTAAATTATGCATCATCAAAAGCAGGAGTAATCGGGATGACGCGCTCTTTAGCAAAGGAATTAGGAAAGTATAATATTGCGGTTAATGCACTTTGTCCAGGATATATTGAAACAGATTTAAATCGTAACGTAGAACAGAAAAAGCTGCAGGCCCAACATTCCAGCGTGCTAGACATTAGTTCATGTATGGATGATTTAGTTTCTTTTGTTATGTTATTATGCTCTAATCAGGTAATGGGAGTGAGTGGACAGGTCTTTCATATAGATTCCAGAATCTTGTGAGTTTTTGTTGATTAAAAAATATTGTTGCATTATAATTAGTGTATATATTTAGTAATTTGCATTAGAAAGGTGAAGAATACGTATGCAGAGAAAATGTCAAAGTTGTGGAATGGTAATTGATAAAGAAAGTTTATTTGGCACAAATGAAGATGGAAGCAAGAGCCAAGATTACTGCTGCTACTGCTATAATAATGGAAAGTTTGGCTCAGATGAAACAATGGAAGAGATGATAGAAAGCTGTATTCCATTTCGATTATCAGATGGTACATATAAAAATGAAGAAACTGCAAGAGCAAGTATGCGAGAAGAGTTTATTCATTTTAAACGCTGGTCAAGTAACTAGAAGTCTTTTGAGCAGGAATTAGGAGCAGTACAGAAATTTGAAAAAGCAAGCTGGAACAGTAAAGAATGTGGAGAAAAGAAACCATATACTAAACTGTTCCATTTTTATTGTTAGTAGAAAGGAAGAATATAATGATAACGAGTAATGAAGTAAAAAAAATGGTATCGGATGAAATTGCAGAGTATACGAGGGAAACAGGTTTATTAACGGGCTTAATAAGAAGAGCAGGTGCAAAGGTTTTTCGGAAACTGGAAAACAAAGATATTAATGTGGTGCTTGAATATTGTGAGGCATTATTAGAAGAACGTAACTGGGAACTTGGTGTCGTAGCATATGATTGGGCATATCGTGTCAGAAAGCAGTATACAGAAGAAACATTTTATATTTTTGAAAGATGGCTTAAAGAATATGTAACTGGTTGGGGGGACTGTGATGATTTCTGTACACATGCATTTGGAGAACTGTTAATACAATATCCCGTACTTTTTGAAAAAGTTGAGCAATGGACAAAGTGTTCAGAGTTTTGGGTAAGAAGGGGAGCTGCGGTTGTTCTTATTCTTCCAATAAGAAAGCAGAAATATGATTTTAATCCATTTGTTATTTCAGATTCATTAATGTTGGATTCATGTGATTTAGTTCAAAAGGGGTATGGTTGGATGTTAAAGATATATTCAACAGTGGAGAAGGACAAGGTCATAGAGTATTTGAATCTAAATAAAAGTAAGATGCCAAGAACAGCATTTCGTTATGCTTTGGAGAAATTAGACAAAGAAGAGCGAAATTTATTAATGGGAAAAATTTAACATTCCATCATCTCTTTGCACATAGTAAGGAAATGTGATACTTTATTAGAGAAGATAAACTATACCAAACGATAAAATTGTTAACAAGTTCAGGAGGAAAATAAAATGGCATACGAAATTTTAGTATTAGATATAGACGGCACATTGACGAATTCAGAAAAGTTAATTACTGAAAAAACAAAAGAAGCCTTATTTGCATTGCAGGAACGTGGGCATAAAGTGGTACTTGCATCAGGAAGACCAACACCTGGGATTATGCCAATTGCAGAACAGATTCGCTTAAAGGAATATGGCGGATATATTTTAGCGTATAATGGAGCAAAAGTAATGAACTGTCAAACTGGAGAAGTAATTTACCAGAAGACGCTTCCAGAAGAAAGTATTAAAGAAATTTATGATGCAGCAGTGGAATTTAAGACAGGACTGCTCAGTTACGATAAAGAAGGCATTATTACACCAGCAGAACCAGATGAGTATATTCATAAAGAAGCGAAGATTAATCATCTTTCAATTAAGAAAGTGGACAACTTTGTAGAATACATTGACTACCCAGTTAATAAATGTTTATTGACTGCAGATGGCTTGTATCTTGCAGATGTTGAAGTCGAATTAAAGAAACGTTTTCGTGGTAAGCTAAGTGTATATCGTTCAGAACCATTTTTCTTGGAAATTATGCCACAGAATATTGATAAGGCATATTCACTTGGAAAATTATTAGAGACATTAGGTATGACCAAGGATCAGATGATTTGCTGCGGAGATGGTTACAATGACTTATCCATGATTCAGTACGCTGGAATGGGCGTGGCCATGGCAAATGCCAATGAACAGGTAAAAGAAGCAGCAGATTTTATAACCTTAAGTAATGATGAGGATGGTGTGGCCCACGTAATTGACAAGTTTATGTAGGCAGAAAGGATGCGTGATAAGTGTTTGTCATTAGTGAAGAGCTAAAGAAACTCCCAGATAAACCGGGGGTTTATATTATGCATGATGCAAAAGATGAGATTATTTATGTCGGCAAAGCAATCAATCTGAAAAATCGTGTGCGGCAGTATTTTCAATCGGGGCGAAACCGAACAGCCAAGATTGAACAGATGATTTCCAGAATCGACCACTTTGAATACATTGTCACTGATTCAGAACTTGAGGCACTTGTACTGGAGTGTAATCTAATTAAGGAACATAGTCCTAAGTATAATACTATGTTAAAGGATGGAAAGGCGTATCCTTTTATTAAGGCGACTGTAGGAGAAGCGTATCCTAGATTATTCATGGTAAGAAAGATGGAGAAGGGAAAGAAGGAAGATTCCAAGAAGGTCAAATATTTTGGACCCTTCACCAGTGGGCTTGCAGTAAAAGATACGTTAGAATTAATCAGGAAAATTTTCTTTGTACGAGACTGCAATCGGAATCTGCCAAAGGATATTGGGAAAGTAAGGCCTTGTTTGTATTATGATATTGGACAGTGTAAGGCGCCGTGTTATGACTATGTGAGTCAAGAAGAATATCAGAAAGATTTTCAAGGTGCCATGGAACTCTTAAACGGTAATTATGTACCTGTGGTTTCTATGCTGGAAGAAAAAATGTACAAAGCATCTGAAAATATGGAATTTGAAGAGGCTGCTAAGTATCGTGATCTGGTCAATAGTGTAAAGCATATTGCCCAAAAGCAGAAGATTACCAGTTCGGAGATGGAAGACCGAGATATTATTGGTATGGCAAGGACCAAGGATGAAGCGGTAGTTCAGGTATTTTTTGTTCGTACAGGAAAATTGATTGGACGTGATCATTTCTATTTTAAAAATGTGAAAGAGGAATCCAATGAAGAGATCATCACAGCATTTATAAAACAGTTCTATGCGGGAACTCCGTATATTCCTAGAGAACTATTTTTACAGACAGAACTAAGTGAGGCAGAACTTCTTGCAGAATGGCTGTCCAATAAACGAGAGCAGAAGGTATACATTCGAGTGCCAAAGAAGGGACAGAAAGAACGCTTAGTGGAACTGGCTGAGAAGAACGCTTCGATTATTTTACAGAAAGATGCTGAAAAAATCAGGCGTGAAGAGGCGAAAACAATTGGAGCAGTTCATGAGGTGGAAGATTGGTTAGGACTTGCAAGTATATGCAGGATGGAGTCTTACGATATTTCTAACACCAATGGATTTGAGTCTGTAGGTTCTATGGTAGTGTTTGAAAATGGAAAACCGAAACGTTCCGACTATCGAAAATTTAAAATTAAAACTATTCAAGGCAGTGATGACTACGGCAGCATGTATGAAGTATTGACGAGGCGTTTTACACATGGTTTAAAAGAACAGGCAGAAATGCGTGAGAAAAATTTAGATGAAGCGCTTGGAAAATTCACTAGATTTCCTGATTTGATTTTAATGGATGGTGGTAAAGGTCAAGTAAATGTGGCACTTCGGGTTATGGAAGAGCTAAACTTAAATATTCCAGTGTGTGGAATGGTAAAAGATGATACGCATAGTACAAGAGGACTTTACTATAATAATATAGAAATACCGATTGATACTCATTCAGAAGGCTTTAAATTAATTACAAGAATACAGGATGAAACACACCGTTTTGCCATAGAATATCATCGTTCTTTAAGAAGCAAAACCCAAGTTCACTCTATTTTGAATGATATTGAAGGGGTGGGAGATGTAAGAAGAAAAGCCTTAATGAAGTATTTTAAATCCATCGAGGCGATTAGGGAAGCTTCGCAGGAGGAACTTGCACAAGCCCCTTCTATGAATGAACAGGTTGCGCAGAAGGTATACCACTTCTTTCATAGCGGGAACCAGGGAGAGTAATGGATTTCAAGTTGCAGTGAAAAACCTTATATGGTAGAATTTACATTAAGGGTTGATTAATGGGGGATGCTTTGATTCGAAAGAGAGGATTGTTTGAATGGCATATACTGTTGAATTGACAAAGTTTATAGACAAGATGAATTTAGAATTACTGACACCGGATGTCAATGTTAACGAAACTTTAGTATCTCAGACGGATGTGAATCGTCCAGCACTTCAGTTAGCAGGTTTCTTTGATTATTTCGATTCTAATCGTATTCAGGTTATAGGACAAGTGGAATATACCTATATGGAAAAGATGGAGAAAGATCATGGTGTAGCGATGATGAAGAAGATAATGGAAAGCAAAGTTCCTTGCATTGTCTTTTGCCGTAACTTAGAAGTGCAGCCAGAAATAATTGAGCTTGGTAACAAACATGGAGTGCCAATTTTAAGAACCACAAAAACAACATCTTCTTTCATGGCAGAAGTAATCAGATGGCTCAATGTTGAACTAGCACCACGAATCTCGATTCATGGAGTGTTAGTGGATGTATACGGAGAAGGTCTTCTGATTATGGGTGAAAGCGGAATCGGTAAGAGTGAAGCTGCCTTGGAATTAATCAAAAGAGGACATCGCCTGGTTTCTGATGATGTGGTGGAAATCAAACGTGTTAGTGATGAAACTTTAATTGGCACTGCTCCAGATATTACTCGTCATTTTATTGAACTTCGTGGTATTGGAATTATTGATGTTAAAACACTTTTTGGTGTTGAAAGCGTTAAGAATACTCAGTCAATTGATTTGGTAATAAAGTTAGAAGAGTGGGATCGTGAGCAGGAATATGATCGCCTTGGGTTAGAAGAACAGTATACGGAATTTTTAGGTAACAAAGTTGTGTGTCATTCTATTCCGATTCGTCCAGGAAGAAATCTGGCAGTGATTTGTGAATCCGCAGCAGTAAACTATAGGCAGAAAAAGATGGGTTATAATGCAGCACGTGAATTATACAACAGGGTTACCAATAATTTAATGAAAAAATAAGATAAATATAATGGATATGGAAGTTCTTATTACACTTAGTAAGGTATTCTGGTGTGAATGAGAAGCCATATTACTAAGAAAGGTGGACAAAATGGCTAAGTATTGTATGGGTATTGATGTTGGAGGGACAACAGTAAAACTGGGGCTATTCACTGAGGATGGCACTGTCTTAGACAAATGGGAGATTGTAACTAGAAAAGATGA
The DNA here is from genome assembly GCA_937903005.1 of uncultured Lachnoclostridium sp. Lineage (GTDB taxonomy): Bacteria > Bacillota > Clostridia > Lachnospirales > Lachnospiraceae > Clostridium_AI. Next base: position 42,351 of record CALFNR010000191.1, read on the forward strand.
CGGCGGTGCGTTCATTTTATCTGATATAGCACAATCTTTAGAGGAAAAATGGAGTTCAAAGAACATTGCCAAGGAAGATGTAATTGGAATTGGAATAGGAATTCCTGGACCAATTATGGAAGATGGAACTGTACTAAAATGTGCTAACTTAGGCTGGGGTGTATTTAACGTAGCGGATGAAGTTAGAAAACTAACCGGTATTCAAAATGTCAAGGTAGGAAATGATGCCAATGTTGCAGCGTTAGGAGAAGCTTGGCAAGGCGGTGGAAAAGGTTACGAGAATATTATTATGATTACACTTGGCACAGGAGTTGGCGGCGGTGTCATTCTCGGTGGAAAGATTTTGACTGGATCAAAGGGAGCAGCAGGTGAAATTGGACATATTACTGTAAATTATGATGAAGAAGATACATGTGGATGCGGTAAAAGAGGATGTTTAGAACAGTTTGCTTCTGCAACTGGTATTGTAAAAGAAGCAAAGAGACTTCTGATTACATCTGATAAACCATCCAAGTTACGTGATTTACAGTATCTATCTGCTAAGGCGATTTTCGATTGTGCCAAAGAAGGCGATGAATTAGCGAATGACTTAGTAGAACAGTTAGGTAAGTACTTAGGATTAGCAGCTTCCCATATTGCAGCAGTTGTTGATCCAGAGGCATTTGTAATCGGTGGAGGAGTATCCAAGGCAGGAGAAATGCTTACTACATTGATTAAAAAGTATTACGAACAGAATGTTATGTTCGCACTACAAAACAAAGAGTTCAGACTTGCTGAACTTGGAAATGATGCAGGTATCTTTGGCTGTGCTAAAATGGTACTTGAATAAAAGAAAAAGAAAAGCATATATATAGGCATATATAGTTAAAAAAGAGGTAGAAAGTGTATCAGAAATTCAAAAACGAACTATGTAATATTATGAAAGAGGGACAGTTTAAAGAAGCAGAACCAATGAAAAACCATACAACGTTTCGTATTGGTGGTCCTGCTGGATTTTATGCAATTCCTAAGACAGAAGCGGAACTGAGTGAGATTATTAAGCTGTGTAATCAATATGAGGTTCCATTCTTTATTCTGGGTAATGGCAGTAATCTTCTTGTAAGCGATGAAGGATTTGATGGTGTTGTGATTGAAATCAAAGACCAGTTTGCTTATTGTAAGGTAAATGAGTCAGGTGTTAAGACAACAGTCAAAGCTGGGGCTGGAATTTTATTATCTAAACTTGCAAAAGAAGTTTACAATTATTCCCTTTCGGGATTTGAGTTTGCCTCAGGTATTCCTGGAACATTAGGCGGCGCAGTCGCAATGAATGCAGGAGCATATGGCGGAGAAATCAAGGATCATATTGTGAGTGCAAAAATAATGACTCGTGATGGTCATGTGAAGGAATTACGAAAAGATGAGTTAGAACTTGGATATCGCAGAAGTGTTATTACTAAGACAGCGGATATAATTCTGGAAGCAACATTTGAATTCGAAAAGGGAAACCAAGATGAAATTGTTGCACTTATGAAAGACTTTAATGGCAGAAGAAGAGAAAAACAGCCTTTAGAGTTTCCTAGCGCTGGAAGTACATTTAAAAGACCAGAAGGATATTTCGCGGGAAAACTTATTATGGATGCAGGATTAAGAGGATTCCGTATTGGAGATGTTATGGTATCAGAGAAACACTGTGGCTTTGTAGTTAATACAGGAAATGGGACAGCAGCACAGGTGATCGAACTGATCGAACAGGTTACTAAGAAGGTAGAAGAACAATTTGGGGTAAAATTAGAACCAGAAGTTCGTTTTGTAGGCAAGTTTTAAGAAAGATTTATTGCAGAAGGAAAAGACGAGAAAGGTTTGGTGCAAAAATGAGATTTGTCATAGTAACAGGAATGTCTGGAGCTGGAAAAAGTTCCGTTCTAAAAATGCTAGAGGATGCAGGATATTTCTGTGTAGACAATCTGCCAATTCCTCTTATTCCAAAACTGTCCCATTTTATAGTTTATGAGGAGCAGACTGTAACAAAGGCTGCGTTGGGGATTGATATCCGTAACGGACAGGCTTTGGAAGAACTGGATGATGTATTAAATCAGTTAAATGAATATGAAGTAGTACCTGAGATATTGTTTTTAGACTCCACCACTGAAGTTCTGGTGAAACGTTACAAAGAGACGAGGCGTAATCATCCTCTTGTTAGTGAGGGGCGTGTGGATAAAGGAATTGAGATAGAGCGAGACAGATTACAATTTATCAAAAAACGAGCTACTTATATAATAGATACAAGTCATATGCTGATAAGGGAACTGAAGACTGAGATTGATAAGATATTTGTTCAAGGAGAACATTATAATAACTTTTTTATTTCAGTGGTTTCATTTGGATTTAAATATGGAATATTGTCAGATGCAGATCTTGTATTTGATGTACGTTTTCTGCCGAATCCATTTTACATTCCAGAATTAAAGAAAAAGACTGGAAAAGATGAAGTTGTATATAATTATGTAATGGATTCTGAAGCAGCAGATGAGTTTCTTGATAAATTGGAGGATATGCTTAAGTTCTTAATTCCTAACTATATAGCCGAAGGAAAGAACCAGCTTGTAATTGGAATCGGATGTACAGGGGGGAAGCATCGTTCTGTCACTATAGCAAGAGCAATAACGGAGCGTTTATCTAAGCTTGAATATGGAGTGAAGATAGAACACAGGGATGTAGAGAAGGATGTTTAAGATGTCATTTTCGAAAGAAGTAAAAGATGAATTAGCAAGACAGATACCGGCTTCACGGCATTGTTGTGTCGCAGAACTAGCTGCTATTATTAGCTGTTGCGGTGAGTTAATAATTGGCAAAACTGGTAAATGGTGTTTGAAAGTTCATACAGAAAACTTGACAGTAGCAAGAATTTATTTTATGTTAATAAGGAAAACATTCCAAGTTAAGACTGAAATACTAGTGAAGCGTAATGTATCATTAAAAAAGAGTAAAAACTATTTTATTTATATACGTTCACAACATGATGTGGAAAAGGTCCTAAGGGCAACGAAACTTCTGGGAGAAGAACATTACCTTATGAAGGAATTAATACCTAGCCATTTAGTGATACAAAATACATGTTGCAAGCGTGCATTTATAAGAGGAGTATTCTTGGCAGCTGGTTCTATCACAGATCCTTCTAAAACATATCATTTTGAAATTGTGGCAAATAGTCGTATGAAAGCAGCATACATTGCAGAAATCTTACATTCTTTTGAGATTGATGCAAAAATAATTGCCCGAAAAAAATACTTTGTAGTATATGTGAAAGAAGGAGCGCAGATTGTAGATGTACTCAATATTATGGAAGCGCATATTGCATTGATGAACCTGGAGAATGTTCGGATTTTAAAGGAAATGAGAAATTCAATTAATCGACAGGTAAATTGTGAAACTGCGAATATTAATAAAACTGTTGTTGCGGCTACAAAGCAGATTGATGACATTATTTATATTCGCGATATGGTAGGTTTGAGCGAATTATCAGAAGGGTTAGAGGAAGTTGCAAGGCTTCGTATTGAACAGCCTGATGCATCGCTAAAAGAATTGGGAGCGTTATTAAATCCACCGTTGGGAAAGTCTGGTGTTAATCATAGGTTAAGGCGTATAAGTAAAATTGCAGATAGTTTAAGGGAACAAAAGGAGGAATAATGTATGGTAACCAAAAAAATGACAATTAAAATTCCAACTGGTTTAGAAGCTAGACCTGTTGCAGTCCTTGTACAAGTTGCAAGCCAATTCGAAAGCTCTATTCATATCGAATGTGAAGATAAAAAGGTAAATGCAAAAAGCATTATGGGTATGATGAGTCTTGGACTTGCTGCTGGAGAAGAAGTAATTGTTTCGGCAGATGGCAAGGATGAAGAACTTGCTATGGAAAAGATTGAATCGTATTTAAATAGTGGAAAATAGATCGATTTATGATAGAAATAAGACCTAGCAGTATGGAACCATTCATGTTGCTAGGTTTTTTTGATGGATAGAAATCTAAAAGGATGATTCTGATCAGTTCAATTTCATCATTTACACATAATTTCAAGTTCCCTTTTTCGCCGAAATATGATAAACTTGAATCTAAACGATCATTTGTAATAGGAGGGGGAGGTACCATGAATTTTACACATCTTCATGTCCATACAGAATACAGTTTACTGGACGGTTCAAGTAAAATAAAAGAACTTGTAGAGAGAACAAAAGGATTAGGGATGGACAGCATCGCAATCACTGACCATGGTGTTATGTACGGTGTAATTGATTTTTATCGTGCAGCGAATGCAGCAGGTATAAAGCCTATTATTGGTTGTGAAGTTTATGTTGCGCCAAATTCCCGTTTTGATAGAGAGACCAATCAGTCAGAAGCCAGATACAACCATCTTGTTTTGCTCGCAGAAAATAATACTGGATATGCCAATTTAATGAAGATTGTATCAAAAGGCTTTACAGAAGGATTTTATTATAAACCAAGAGTTGATTATGAAGTACTAGAAGAATACCATGAAGGAATCATTGCATTAAGTGCATGCCTTGCTGGTGTTGTGGCGATGAATCTTAGACGTGGTATGTATGAGGAAGCCAAGAAAGAAGCATTACGTCTTAAAAATATCTTCGGAGAAAACAATTTCTTCTTAGAACTTCAGGATCACGGTATGCAGGAACAGCAGATGGTAAACCAGCAGTTGATGCGATTGAGTCAAGATACGGGGATTGGGCTGGTAGCAACCAACGACGTTCACTATATTTATGACCAGGATGCAACGCCTCATGATGTACTGCTTTGTATTCAGACCCAGAAAAAAGTAACAGATCAGAATCGTATGCGCTATGAGGGAGGACAGTTCTATCTGAAATCACCAGAGGAGATGGCAGAGCTCTTCCCTTACGCATTGGAAGCCCTTGAAAATACTCATAAGATAGCAGAACGTTGTTTTGTAGAAATAGAGTTTGGCAACTACAAACTGCCGAAATACGATGTGCCAGATGGGTATACGGCTTGGGAATATCTACGTAAGCTTTGTTTTGAAGGATTAGATAGACGTTATGGAAATCCAAGTGAGGAACTAAAAGAACGTTTAGAGTATGAATTAGATACCATTCATTCCATGGGGTTTGTAGATTACTTTCTGATTGTATGGGACTTTATTAAGTATGCCAAAGACCACGATATTATGGTAGGACCGGGCCGTGGTTCCGCCGCTGGTAGTATCGCGTCTTACTGTTTAGAAATCACAGACATCGATCCGATTCGATTCAATCTGTTGTTTGAGCGTTTCCTAAACCCAGAGCGTTTGACCATGCCGGATATCGATATTGACTTCTGCTTTGAACGAAGACAGGAAGTCATTGATTATGTAGTACGAAAATACGGTACAGACCGAGTAGTTCAGATTGTAACATTTGGTACAATGGCAGCGAAAGGGGTTATCCGAGATGTAGGGCGAGCTCTTGACATGCCGTATTCAGCAGTTGACGTCGTTGCCAAAATGATTCCAACTGACCTAGGTATGACCATCGAAAAAGCGTTAAAACAGAATAAAGAACTTCATAATTTGTACGAAAATGATTCGGAAGTAAAGGAATTGATTGATATGTCCCTTCGTTTAGAAGGACTTCCAAGACATACTTCTATGCATGCAGCAGGTGTTGTAATTAGTAAGGATGAAGTGGATAAATACGTACCTCTTTCCAGAGCATCAGATGGAACGATTACAACTCAATTTACCATGACTACGTTAGAAGAACTTGGATTGTTAAAGATGGACTTTTTAGGTCTTAGAACACTTACTGTTATTCAGAATGCCATAAAATTAGTGAATAGAAGACTAAGTTCTCTTGACAAATCCAGTGAAGAGTACAAAGAACTTGTGGCGAAGCATGGTGAACGACTTGAGGCTGGCAAGATAAATTATGATGATAAAGAGGTTTATAAAAGCATTGGTACAGGTAATACAGAAGGTGTATTCCAGTTAGAAAGTGCCGGAATGAAAAGTTTCATGAAAGAACTAAAGCCAGAAAACATCGAAGATGTTATTGCGGGTATTTCCCTTTATCGACCAGGTCCAATGGATTTTATCCCGAAATATATTAAGGGTAAAAATGACCGAAGTAACATAACCTATGAGTGTAAAGAATTAGAACACATTCTTGCACCGACTTATGGTTGTATCGTTTACCAAGAACAGGTTATGCAGATAGTAAGGGATTTGGCTGGATATAGTTATGGACGAAGCGATTTAGTACGACGTGCCATGGCGAAGAAAAAAGCCTCTGTTATGGAGAAGGAAAGACACAACTTTGTTTACGGAAATGAAGAAGAAGGTGTAAAAGGCTGCGTTGCAAACGGAATAGATGAAAAGGTTGCCAATCAGATTTACGACGAAATGACGGACTTTGCCAAGTATGCGTTTAACAAATCTCATGCGGCAGCTTATGCCGTAGTTTCTTACCAGACAGCATACTTAAAGCACTATTTTCCAGTGGAGTACATGGCAGCGCTTATGACGTCTGTTCTGGATAATACGGATAAGGTATCCGAGTATATTATGACATGCCGTAAGCTTGGTATTGAGATTTTGCCACCAGATATTAATGAAGGAGAATCGGAGTTCTCTGTATCAAATGGCTGTATCCGTTATGGACTTTCTGCAATTAAGGGTTTGGGAAAACCGGTAATTCAGGCTATTGTAGAAGAACGTACTGCCAATGGTAAATTCACATCCTTGAAAGATGTTGTAATGCGTCTTTCCAATAAAGAAATTAACAAGCGTACGATGGAAAGTTTTATTAAGGCAGGAGCCTTTGACACACTGCCAGGAACCCGTAAACAGAAGATGCAGGTTTATGTTAAGGTAATTGACAGTGTAAACCAGGAGAAGAAAAATAATCTTTCAGGACAGATTTCTTTATTCGATATGTTTGGGGATGAACCAGAGTTCTCTAATGAGATTGAGATGCCAGATGTAGGAGAGTTTGAGAAAGAGCAGCTTCTTGCATTTGAAAAAGAAGTGCTTGGAATCTATGTAAGTGGTCATCCAATGGAAGAGTACATGGAGAAATGGGAAAAGCATGTAGAAAAGAAGGCATCTGATTTTAATATGGATGAAGAAGGACATGTAAAGGTAGCGGATGGTTCACTTGTAACAATTGGTGGTATGATTGTATCAAAAGTGGTAAAGACAACAAAGCATAATACGTTAATGGCTTTTGTTACATTGGAAGATCTGTATGGGACTGTGGAAGTTATCTTTTTTCCAAGAGATTTTGAGAAATACCGTCAGTATCTGAATGAAGATGCGAAGGTGTTTATAAGAGGCCGAGTGAATGTAGAAGAGGATAAGCCAGCAAAAATCATTTGCCAGGACTTTGTAACCTTTGAGCAGGTGCCTGAAAATGTCTGGATTCAGTTTGCAGATATGGAAGAGTTTAAGAAGAAGGAACTTAATTTGTTGGAATTGCTTGATGAATATCCAGGAGTATCACCAGTTGTAATTTATTGTAAAAAAGAAAAGCAGAAAAGTCTTTTGAAAGTTAAGGTAAATGTAGAAAAAAGCCTGTTAATGCATTTACAGAGAGAATATAATGACAAAAATGTCATTGTTCAGCAAAAGAATATTGAAAATATATTCAAAAAGAGTTAAAATTGGTCTATGATTGCGTTAAAAGCAAGTGCTTCTATATGAAGTAATGATAAATATAAATATAAATGATAATCCTTTGGAGGTATATAAAATGGCAAAAGAAATTAATACAATTGGTGTTTTAACAAGTGGTGGAGATGCACCAGGTATGAATGCTGCAATTCGTGCAGTTGTAAGAACAGCGTTAGCCAATGGGAAAAAAGTAAAAGGTATCAGAAGAGGTTACAGCGGTTTATTAGAAGAAGATATCATTGACATGGATGCTGTAAGCGTTGCCGATATTATCGGACGTGGTGGTACAATTCTTTATACAGCTAGATGTGCTGAGATGAGAACAGAAGAAGGCCAGAAAAAAGCTGCTGAAATCTGTAAAAAACACGGTATCGACGGATTAGTTGTTATCGGTGGAGATGGCTCTTTCCAAGGAGCTAAGAAACTTGCTCATTTAGGAATCAATACAATTGGTGTTCCTGGAACAATCGACTTAGATATTGCTTGTACAGAATACACAATCGGTTTTGATACAGCTGTTAATACAGCAATGGAAGCTATCGACAAAATCAGAGATACATCCACTTCTCATGAAAGATGCAGCGTAATTGAAGTTATGGGCAGAAATGCTGGTTACATCGCTTTATGGTGCGGTATTGCTAACGGTGCAGAGCAGATTCTTGTAACAGAGCGTTACGACCACGATGAGAATAAAATCATTGATAATATCATTGAAAAACGAAAAACAGGTAAAAAACATTACATTATCGTAAATGCTGAAGGTATCGGTAACTCTGAAGCGTTAGCTAAGAAAATCGAAGCTGAAACTGGTATGGAAACAAGAGCAACTATTATCGGTCACATTCAACGTGGTGGTAGCCCAACATGTAAAGATAGAGTATATGCTTCTACAATGGGTGCGAAAGCTGTTGATTTATTATGTGAAGGTAAATCCATGAGAGTTGTTGGTTACAGCAAGGGCAAATTCGTTGATTATGATATTGATGAAGCATTGGCGATGAGCAAAGATTTAGATAACTATATGTTTGAAATGGCTAAAAAGTTATCAAGATAATAACATTATCAAAATAATAATATTATCAAGATAATGATAATATTAGAGTTCATTTACTGTAAAAATGAATACAAGGCCTGAAGGTACACGGTTAAATAAAATCGTGAATCTTTAGGCTTTTTTTTACTTATCGAAAGAACCTCTGCACTTGCAAAAATGAACTTTTGAAATGAAAAATGAACTTTTTCAACACACTTGAACTTTTATAAACAAAGTGTTAGAATTATTCAAGGAAAAATGAACTTTTACATACTAACAACATAATATATAACATGGTTAAAAGGAGGTTGAACTTTGGGAGAGAATTTATTTGCAGATCGTTTTAAGGAAGCAATGAACAAACAGGGAATGAAACAAGTTGACTTGCTTAGAGTGGCAGAATCCCAAGGAGTGAAACTCGGGAAGAGTCAGATTAGCCAATATGTAAGTGGGAAGGCAGTTCCACGAGAAAACATTGGCCAGTTTCTAGCAGAAACGCTGAAAGTGGATGCTAGGTGGCTATATGGGAAAGCGGAAGAAAATAATCGAACAGAAAATGATAAGGGTTTGAATAGAAATAATTCCATAGAGGGGGCAGTACATATGAGAACGTTTAATAAATCAATGAAATTGGATAATGTTTTGTATGATGTAAGAGGACCTGTTGTAGAAGAAGCAGCAAGAATGGAGGAAAGTGGAATCCATGTATTAAAATTAAATATTGGGAATCCAGCCCCTTTTGGTTTTCGTACACCGGATGAAGTCATATATGATATGCAAAAGCAGTTAACGGAGTGTGAAGGGTACTCCAATGCGAAAGGACTTTTTGGAGCAAGAAAGGCCATAATGCAATATGCACAGATAAAGAACATACCAAATGTTTCGATTGAAGATATTTATACAGGTAATGGAGTTAGTGAATTAATTAATTTAAGTATGTCGGCACTTCTTGATAATGGCGATGAAGTTTTAGTTCCATCACCCGATTATCCATTATGGACTGCTTGTGTAACATTAGCTGGAGGTAAAGCAGTTCATTATATCTGTGATGAAGAGGCCGAGTGGTATCCAGATATAGATGACATAAAAAAGAAGGTAACAGCCAATACAAAAGCCATTGTTATTATTAATCCAAACAATCCTACCGGAGCATTATATCCAAGGGAAGTTTTGCAGCAAATCGTTGAAATTGCAAGAGAACACCAGCTAATTATATATTCAGATGAAATTTATGATCGCCTAGTTATGGATGACGAAGAACATGTATCAATTGCATCACTTGCACCTGATTTATTCTGCGTAACATTTAGTGGATTATCCAAATCACACATGATTGCGGGATATCGTATTGGCTGGATGGTTCTTAGCGGAAATAAGGATATGGCAAGAGATTATATGGAAGGACTTAATATGTTATCCAATATGAGACTCTGCTCCAACGTACCAGCTCAGTCTATTGTCCAAACGGCACTAGGTGGTTATCAAAGTGTAAAAAACTATATTGTTCCAGGAGGAAGAATATACGAGCAGAGAGAATATATATATAAGGCGTTAAATGATATACCAGGGGTAAGCGCCGTAAAACCGAAAGCGGCATTTTACATTTTCCCTAAACTTGATACGAAAAAGTTCAATATTTTAAATGATGAAAAATTTGCATTGGATTTATTAAGAGATAAAAAGATACTTATCATCCACGGAGGCGGCTTTAACTGGGAACAGCCAGACCACTTCAGAGTAGTTTATTTGCCACGTATAGAGGTACTTAAGGACTCCGTTGAAAAGCTAGGAGATTTTCTTAGTTGCTATAAACAATAATGAATTAGAATTAAATATTAAAAAGCAGCTGTACATATTGTACGCTGCTTTTTAATATTTTTAATTGTTATCTTCCTCGTTCAAGTCAAATACTTCTACATTGTCATGGTCAACATCTTGATCGGCATTTGGGTCTGCTTCCTTATCAGCTTTCATTGCATCTATATCTAATGTTGTATATCCGCGCTTAGAATTACTTTTCTTAGAAGAACTATTCTTATCAGTGTCGTCAAAATCATCGAAGTCATCGAAGTCATCAAAATCATCAAAGTCATCAAAATCATCGAAATCATCAAATTCTTCCTCTTGTTCTTCTGATTTTTTGAATACATTCTGATAAAAATAATATGCTCCACCTAGAATCGCGGCAAGAGAAAAAGTTGTAACTAAAAACTTACCAAATTTTTTCATAGGTTATACTTCCTTTCATTATCAATTATACCCTCAAAATTAAAGTATGATACTTTGTCAATAATCAATTATTTTTTGAAGTTGTGTTGTCATTTTTCGCTGGTTCAGGAGAAGCTGCTGGCTCCTTTTCAGGTTGAGTACGTGAACTATTCACATTTTTACCTTCTGGTTGGCTGCTGTAACATACAACGGGAGTTCCTTTTTCGATATTCGCAAATACAATTTCGGCAATTTTTGGTGGAAGGTTAACACATCCATGAGAACCGCTTCGTTTGTAAATAGATCCGCCAAAACTGTTTCTCCAAGGTGCGTCATGAAGACCAACATTATAGTAAAATGGCATCCAATAGTTTACGTCAGAACTATAATTTTCGCCTTTTAGCGTAGCATTACGCTCCTTATATGTGATTTGATATATTCCAGTAGGAGTATCAAATCCTCTGCTGGAATTACCAGTTACGCAATCTGTATCTGCTACTAATTTACCATCTTTATAAACCCACACATGCTGTAGCGTAAGATCGATTTCAATATAGCTGTTACCGATATCATTGGTGTTACGAGAACGAGCTGTTTGCGAATAAGTTGGTTCGACTTGAACGTTTTTACCTGCTTGAATTAACTCTATTAATCTTGTAGTTTCAGCAGCACGATCCATAAGCCAGCCATAATCTCCGCCACTTACTTCAATTATCTTACCATCGTGGTTCACAAAATCTCTTGTTTTACCAAATGTGTTATAAATTCGTGCAATTGAGTCAATATAGGAACGTACTTTTTCTAAATTAAATGTGACGTTAAATTTATCATCAACTTCGAGCCAATCCTGGATATAATCTTTGTCACATATTTCATATCGGTCACCAAATTCATAAGTAATGGTTACACCAATATACTGATTCATAGTATCTAATAATTTGGTGAGTTCGGTCGAAGTGGATGTATATTTCGGATCAATATAGCATTTTGCATCCTCCGAGTTAAAATAAGTATCACCGGACTCAATAGCATTTGTTATTGAAGAAAGAAATACTTTTTTATTAATTGTTGAACCAATTTCTTCTGGCATAATTTCGTATTTGCCAGCTTTTTCGTTATATATCACCTTTGCATCAACTGGAGGTTTCACATTGTCCTCTTTAAAAAATACAAGTGAATTAACCTTATCCTTTAGTTTCTGATCATTAAAAGCCGTTGTAACATGCATGTCGTTAGAACTCTTATGAAATAAACTAGAAATCCATGCATATGGATTCTGTGCCTTTAAGAGTTTTTCAACAGAGCCATCTGAGACAAATTCATAATCAATATCATCAGCTGTAATGGCATCTGTTAGTTTGTTGCGACCATCAATCTGAAGCACATAATTTTTTACTTCACGTCGTATACTTTCTTCAACAGCCTTTATGCCTTGTCGGCTGGAATCAATTCCGTTGATAGAAGAACCGATAAAGAAGTGTGACTTAAAGTAAAACGCCATGCCAAAATATATGACCAGCAGGATAAGAAGCGTTAATGTAAAAGCAATAATAATAGGTTTATGCTTACTTCTCATCTTTTTCCTTCTCTTTTCTAATTTATTTTATCTATAGGATACCTGGGCATCATCTAAATAAGTATAACATGTTTTACATACAAGTTCCAATGAAACTTTTATGTCACATATGTTACAGAAATATCACATAAATATGAAATTACTACTTATTATATGATATAGTAAATATGCTGAAAATATTCCAACTATCAGTGGGTACACAAAGATTATTGAAAATAAATTTGGGGGTTGACATATGAAATAATAAGGCGTAAACTGTAAATAGATTATATATAACGAATAAAATCTAAGAACAAAAATAGTACTACAGAACAACATTTCAGAGAGTCGATGGCTGGTGCGAATCGATATGGAAGTCTGATAGGAATGGGTTTGCGAGATGTTAGGTGAAGCTGTTAAGTGTGTAGCCGAGACCGTGTCCTCACGTTACAGAGGGTAGATATCGAAGTAATTCTGTATCAGTAATAAGATAATGTAAATGGTGGCGAGTATTTCCTATTTAGGAAGTGCTTTTTTTATTTATAAAATAAAATGCCATGATTTAGGTTATGAACAAGGGTGGCACCACGATAATACGTCCCTAGCAATTCTTAATTGCTAGGGCTTTTTTTTTATTTTAAGGAAGGGGAAAAACAGTGAGAAATTTAAAGGCGTACCGTAAGACAATTAGTATTGTAAATGAAACAACAATAGGGTTATATGAAAATTTAGTTGGAAAGAAGATAGGTTTTCTACTTGAGAGTTATGATAAAAACAACGGGCGTTATTCTATATTTGGCAAAGAACCAGATGAGATTATAACATCAAAAGAAAACAGTTTAGTAATACATAAAAAAAATGGTGAAATGGAAGTTCGAGAAGGAAATCCTTATGAAAGATTAAAAGAGTATTATAGCGAATTCCATGTAGAAAAGGAAGACGGAGAGCTTGCATTTATAGGCGGTCTTGTAGGCAGTTTAGGATATGACTTTATTCGATACACAGAGGTGTTACCGGATAGTAAGAAAGATACTATTGGCATTGAAACCATTCAGCTTATGCTTGCTACTGAATTTATAGTAATTGACCATGTGGCGGAAACCTTGGCAGCGGTTGTTTTAGAAGAAGATAGTCAGGAAGGAAAAAAACGAGCAATGGAACGGGCCTCCAATTTATTAGAGGAAACGATGAACGGTTACAGTGGAGAAGAAAAAGAGTCCTTTGTACAGGATGGAATTATTGTGGATAAATCAGATTCTATAGAACAATATGGTGCAAAGGTTGAGAAGATTAAAAATTACATAAAAGAAGGCCATATCTTTCAGACGGTTCTTTCACAAAGATGGACCATTGAAACAGAACAGGATGGATTTACCTTATATAAAAAACTAAGAGTTTTAAATCCGTCACCGTATTTATATTATTTTAAGTTTCCTAAGTTTGAAATTATAGGAAGTTCTCCAGAAATGCTAGTGAAAAAATCAGAAGATAAAGTGTATACTTGTCCGATAGCGGGAACAAGGAGACGTGGTGCCAACAAGGAAGAAGATGAAATATTAAAGCAAGACTTGTTGTCAGATGAAAAAGAAAGAGCAGAGCATGTAATGTTAGTAGATCTTGCAAGAAATGACATGGGAAGGATAGCCCAGTTTGGAACCGTGAAAGTAACGCAGTTTATGAATGTACAGAATTACTCTCACGTAATGCATATTGTTTCGTTAGTTGAGGGAAAGAAAAAAGGAACATCTCATCCCCTTGAACTGGTAGCATCCTTTCTTCCAGCAGGAACCTTAAGTGGAGCACCAAAGATTCGTGCCATGGAGATTATAGATGAGTTAGAAGAAAATCGAAGAGGACTGTATGGCGGGGCAACCGGTTATTTAGCATTTGACGGTAATATGGACTTCTGCATTACCATTCGTACTATGATAAAGAAAGATAAGAAAGTGTATTTACAAGCGGGAGCAGGAATTGTCCTAGACTCTGTTCCAGAAAATGAATATTACGAATGTTGCAACAAAGTAATGGCCCTTGCAAAGACGTTAGTGAAAGAAGAAAATTTATAGGAGGTGGAGACATGATTCTTTTAATCGATAACTATGATTCCTTTACATATAACTTGTATCAATACATTGGAACTTTTGAGCCAGACATTGAGGTAGTCCGAAACGATAAGATTACAATAGAGGAGATTCGCCAGATGAATCCAGATAAAATTGTATTATCTCCAGGTCCGAAAAGTCCAAAAGAAGCAGGTATCTGTATGGATGTAGTGAAAGCATTTTATAAAGAAAAACCTATCATGGGAATTTGCTTAGGACATCAATGTATCGGAGAAGCATTTGGGGCGACCGTTTCCTATGCAAAAGAAATTCTCCATGGAAAACAATCCGTAATCAATCATGATAAAACAGGAGTATTTACAGGAATTGATGTTCCGTTACAAGTTGCCAGATATCATTCCCTGGCACTAATTCCAGAAACTATTCCAGAGTGCTTAAAGGTTACAGCGGAAACGGAAGACGGGCAAGTAATGGCGGTACGCCATAAGGATTATCCAGTTGTGGGACTTCAGTTTCATCCAGAGTCCATTTATACAGAACATGGAAAACGGTTAATTGAAAACTTTGTAAATAATCGAATCTAGTGAGGGAAAACTATGATATTAGATGAAATAGTAGCAGATAAAAGAAAGCGCTTGACCACGCAGAAAGCCAATATCGGCGAAATGGAAATGAAGGAACTGGCATTACAGTCCAAAAGAAAATGTGTTTCGTTCTATGAAGCATTGAAAAAAGATGGATTATCAATCATAGGAGAATTTAAAAAAGCTTCTCCGAGTCTTGGTCAGATACAAAGTAAGGTGAAGTTAGAAGATAGGATTGACCAGTACAACCAATCGGTAGATGCAATCTCTTGTCTAACGGAAGAAGATCATTTTCATGGGAGTGCAGAATACTTACAGCAGATAAGGAAAATATCACCACTACCAATTTTGAGGAAAGACTTTATAATAGAGAAATATCAAATTTATGAAGCAAAACGAATTGGTGCAGATGCCATATTGCTAATAGCAGCTATTTTAAATGATGAGCAACTGAAAAGTTTTTATGATTTGGCTTATTCTCTAGGAATGGATGTTTTATTAGAAGTCCATAATGAAGAAGAGATGCAGCGGGCAATTAACATAGGAGCTAAGATTGTTGGTGTAAATAATCGTGATTTGAGAGACTTTACCATATCATTAGAGACAACAAAGCGGCTAATTCAGTATTTGGAGAGCAAAGCACCAGAGCATAAACCATTGTTTGTATCAGAAAGTGGTGTGACCAGTACAGAAGATATTGAGTTTTTAAAAGAATGTCAGGTAGATGCACTGCTCATTGGCAGAGCATTTATGGAAGCAGAACATCCACTTTCACTGGCAAGGGAGTGGAAAGCAGTATATAACAGGTGAGAAGGGATGATGGGATGCGATATGAAAACATAAAAAAAGCAAAATTCCTTGCAAGACCGAATCGTTTTATTGCCCATGCAGAGCTTGACGGGCAAGAAGTAATCTGTCATGTGAAGAATACAGGAAGATGCAGAGAACTATTGATACCAGGTGAAACAACGGTTTACATTCAGGATCATGGTGAGGATACCAAGAGAAAAACAAGATATTCGTTAATTGGAGTGGAAAAAGGAAATCTAATGATTAATATGGATTCACAAGCTCCCAATAAGGTTGTGAAAGAGTGGATTCAAGCAGGAGAGTTTTTACCAGGTATTACGTTTATGAAACCAGAAAAGAAATATGGAAATTCAAGATTCGATTTTTATCTGGAACAAGGTGAAAAGAAAATATTTCTGGAAGTGAAAGGTGTCACCTTAGAGGAAGATGGTGTAGCCATGTTTCCGGATGCACCAACGGAACGAGGCGTGAAGCATATTGAAGAATTGATTGCTTGCAAAGAAGATGGCTATGATGCCTATATCGTATTTGTAGTACAGATGGCAGGAATGAAGGTGTTCAGACCAAATGAGAAAACTCAGCCAGAGTTTGGTGAGGCACTTCGTAAGGCTAGAAGTCATGGAGTTGACATTATCGTTAAGAACTGCATCGTAACACCAGATGAGTTAAAAATAACGGACTCTCTACCTTTTGAATTATAGGAGGGTGAAGCATGACAGAGATTAAAATATGCGGACTAACTTGCAAAGAAGATATTGATATTATAAATGAGTTTCCAATTACTTACGCAGGATTTGTTTTATATGTTCCAAAAAGTAAACGAAACCTTACATTAGAACAGGCACAGCAGCTAAAAGCTGGTTTGAAAGAATCTGTAAAGACAGTTGCTGTGACTGTGTCACCAACCAAAGAGCAGGTAGAGTTGATACAGGAGGCTGGGTTCGATGTAATTCAGATTCATGGTTCGTTACATAGAGAAGTAGAACAATATGTGAAAATACCTGTCTTTCGAGCTGTAAACGTGGAGACGGAAGAAGATATTCAAAAAGTAATGAAAGAGGCATCCAACAAGATTTCTTATTTTGTGTTTGATGGCAGGACACCAGGCGGAGGAGAAACCTTCGATTGGGGAATGTTAAAAAAAATGGTGGATAATACTACCAA
>CALFNR010000192.1:0-46742 GCA_937903005.1 uncultured Lachnoclostridium sp.
CATACTTCTAAAGTGGAGGCATCAAATGCCATGGAACCAGTCTGTAAGAAAACTCGTTTTTCATCCATTGCAAGGAAATTGGTATTACGCACCAGGCGTAAAATACTTCTCTGCTCTATCTGACTTCCTTTTGGCTGTCCTGTAGTTCCTGATGTGTAGATAAGGTATGCCAGATCTCTTGGGCCGCTTGCAATGTCAGGATTGCTATTTTTCCCTTCTGCCCCGTTCAAGGAAGGTATATGAATTTCCCTTAAATCAATCTGTTCAATCTCGGTATCCAGTTTCTCATTGGCATACAGTACCGCTTTGGGATTACAGTCTCTAAACATATAGTCAATTCTGCTCTTTGGATAATTCGCATCTAATGGAACATACGCACCGCCTGCCTTTAGAATTCCACAGATTCCTATTAGCATCTCAATGCTCTTCTCCGCTACAATTGCTACAAAATCATCTGCCTTCACTCCAAGATCTAACAAACGGTATGCAACCTGATTCGCTGCTGCATTTAACTGAACATAGGTAAGTGCCTTATCCTGATAGCGAACTGCAGCCTTATCAGGATAGTTTCTAACCTGTTCCTCAAAAACTTCCATCACGCTCTTATCTCGTTCATATATCGTCTGTGTTGCATTAAACTGATTCAAAATGCAGTTTCTCTCTCTATCGGTTATGACTTCAATGGAGTCTACAAGACATTCACTGTCTTTTGCAATCTGTGCAAGCACCATTTCATAATGATGAAGAATGCGTTCTACTTCTGCATCCGTATACTGATTTGGATCATAAAGAAGGTTCACGTTAAGCTGGTCATTTAACTGGTTAATGCTTACTGTCAGATCGTATTCTGTCTGTTCCCTTGCAAATGATGGAACTGCCTTTAACCCATACTCGCCTTGGGCAGTGCTGTCTTCTCGTACGTAATAGTTTTCAAATGCATATAAGGTACCTGCCTGACCATTTTCAATACCTGCTCTTCTCTTAATATCTGCCAAGTTTAGAGTACTGTACTGTTCGGCATTGACATCAGCCTCTTTCACTTTTTTAAGCAGACTGGACACACGTTCACTATCCTCATTCTGGATTCTGGCAGGCACTGTGTTAATGAATAGACCAACAATCTCCTGTGCGCCTGGAATAGGAACATTTCTTCCAGAAGTAACTTTATCAAAGACTGCATCCTGTGTACCATTGTACTTCTGTAACAGAATGCCCCATGCAGTTTCACAGATGGTACTGCATGTTAATTCCTGCTCTGTCATGATCTTCTTAAGAGCCTTAGTAATCTCTTCTCGAATCGTAATTCCATAACGCCTCATCTGTTCATTCACTGTTTCTGGTTTGCCTTCTGGTAATATAACCGCCGGATTGCTGTAACCTTCTAACTGGCTATCCCAGTATTCTCTTGCCTCTGTTCCATCCTGTTCTTCCAGATAAGCAACATATGCCTGATATGGAGTCTTGGCTTCTGCCTCTTTTCTTGCAGATTTTCTTAGGCTGTCATAATCGGCTCCTGCATATAACTGTTCGTAGTAAGCAAATAAATCATTGATTACCATGCTCATGCACCAGCCATCCAGGATGATATGATGGAAGCTCACTAACAGCTGGCTGCTCTCATCAGCAAACTGAATTACTTTCATTCGAATCAGACTATCCTGTTCCAGATCAAAGCCTCGTTCCATGTCCGCCTTGCAAAGCTCATCTGCCAGCTCTTTCGCCTTACTCATTGTACATTGTGTATAGTCCACCACTTCGTACTCTGCATTTCTTCCTCTCGTGATTGCCTGTAACGGTCTAGCCATATTATGATGGAAGATAGCCGTTGTAAGTACAGGATTCTTTTCAATCATTAAGGTAAATGCATTACGTAAACATTCCTCTTCTATCTTGTCTTCTACATCGTAAGCCATCTGAATTACATAACTTTGGCTCTCTTCTTCCACCTGTGCTGAAAGGAGCATTCCTTCCTGTAAAGAAGTAAGTCCATAGATATCGGTAATCTTGGCATCGGCTAACACCTCCTGCATATGAGCAAGTTCTTCTCTTGTTAAATCCTTTGCACTGTAGTCGGACACCGTCTTGCAAACCGTCTTTCTTGCCTGCATGGTTTCTTTAATCTGTTCTAAGCTTTCCTTATAGGCATGAATCAGTTCCCTTACTTCTGTTTCCGTAAATGCTGCACAGTTATAGAACACAGTAAATGAAAGCTTTCCATCCTGAACAGCTCCATTTACTGAAATATCCCATGGAAGTGTGTTCTCTTCTGCTATCATCGTTCCTTTTGGCAAATCATAAGGATTATACTCACTCTTTACTTTACCATGATAGTTAAAACTGATAACCAGTTCTTCTTTTGGAAGATTCTCGTTTAGCAATCCAAAGCTTCTGCCATCCGATGGCACTCTTCTAATGGTGTCTTTGGTCGCAATTATGCAGTCATCTATTGTTTCACCACATGGCAGTACGATTGGATATAACGTTGTGAACCATCCTGCTGTTCGGTCAGTTGCGAATCCTTCCTTAAGCTCTTCTCTTCCATGTCCTTCCATCCATATTCCAGCCTGACTGCTGTGGAATGTTTCGCATACCGCTCTTGCTAATCCGCTTACTAGAAGCTCCTCTGGTTTTGTTCCATATGGCACATTCGCATTTTCAAGAAGATTCGTCGTCAATGCTTCATCAAGCACAAACGTTACTTTTCGATTGCCAGACTGCTTACCATCATGTTCCTGTTGCCCTTCGTTTCCACGCTCATAATGGATAGCTTCTAACTGCCCTGTTACCTGCTTCCAGTATTCCTTGTCTTTCTGCGCTTTCGCTTTGGACTCTTTCATCAGTACATCTGCCCATTGCTGGTAGGAAGCTGTTTTTTTCGGAAGAACAATATCCTGTCCAGTAATAAGCTGACTGCAAGCTGTCTGTAAATCCTGTGCAAGAATACTAAAGGAAACTCCATCCACTACTAAGTGGTGTATGATAACTAACAGGAAGTTTTCCTGCTGTTCTTTCGCCATGCTGCTGTGGTAGTACACACCATGTACCATAGGACCGTTTGCTAAGTCCATACTCCTCTGCTGCTCTTTGCAGATTTGTTCAAGTTCCTCTTTCGTCTTCACTCCATAATCACAGGAAACGAACTCATATAAGGTTTCCCCCTGTACGGGACGGATAACAAGTGATCCATCCTGATATACGGCCCGCAGCATGTCGTGATATTCTGTTACCGCCTGTAATGCCTTTTTAACCTGCTCTTCTGCAGCTTCCCCAACTGGAATTAACATTGCCTGATTAAACTGTGATTCGTTCACCAGATTCCAATTTGCAAAGTATTGAAGCATTGGCACTTTCTCAACTGCGCCTGTCACTTCCCCTTGTTCATACTGGATTGCCTCTTTTTCAATTGATTCAATCAACAGTTTCGCAATATTCCTTGGTGTCCTTCCGCCCATCACCTGTTTTAAGCTGATTTCATAACCTTCCTGTCGTAATCCTGAGATAATTCGAATTGCCTTGATGGAATCACCACCAAGTACAAAGAAACCATCATCTACACCAACTCGATCCAGTCCTAGAATCTCTGCAAATAGCCGGCAAACCAGTTCTTCCTGTTTATTGGCAGGTGCTACGTAGAATGCCTCACTCTTTGCCACAATCCAAGGCAGTTTTCTCTTATCCAGTTTTCCATTGGTTGTAACTGGTATCCTGTCAATCTGCATCAAGTAGGTTGGAATCATATATTCTGGTAGGGTTTTCGCTAATGCCTCGCGAATCTTCTGACCTTCTACACTGACATCCGCTACATAGTATGCACTCACTGCCTTGCTATTGTTCTCAACACGAATAGTCACAGCACAGTCCTTAATGTTTGGTAACTGCCTTATGCTGCTCTCAATCTCACCAAGTTCAATGCGGAATCCACGAATCTTCACCTGTTCATCTAATCTTCCTAGATACTGAACGGTACCGTCTCCATTCCATCTTGCCAAGTCTCCACTGTGGTAAAGCATTCCTTTGCCGTATGGGTTCTTCGTGAACTTCTTGGCTGTCAGTTCTGGCAGATTCAAATACCCTCTCGCTAATCCAGCCCCTGCGATACATAACTCCCCAGGTACTCCAATTCCACACAGCTTCTCTCCATCCATAATGTAAACCTGTGTTTCCGAGATTGGTTTACCGATTGGAATGTCCTCAAAATGTTCTGGTATCTCGTAGGTCGTTGTAAATGTTGTATTTTCCGTTGGACCGTATCCATTATGAAGTCTTACCTTGCTTTCGTGGTTCTTTAGCATACGCACATGGTCTGGTGAAAGCTTTTCTCCACCTATGAGCAAGTCTCGCAAAGAATCAAATAAATGATGATCCTCAGATATCATCTGATTATAGAGCGTCGATGTCATCCACATCGTATCTACCTGATACTTCTTAATCGCTTTCTTTAATTTCTGGGCATTGAGAATCACTTCCTGATCCGCTATGACTAACGTTCCACCATTTAGTAACGCACCCCAGATCTCTAGCGTAGAGGCATCAAATGCCATAGAACCAGTCTGTAATACCACTCGGCTTTCATCCATGATTAGGAAGTTTGCATTTTTGACAAGACGGATTATACTCTTCTGTTCAATTGTGCTTCCTTTTGGCTGTCCTGTTGTACCTGATGTATAGATAATATAAGCAAGCGCATCTCTTGCTCCTATCTGCTCTAGATTCTCTGACTCCTGTTCCTCGTCTATGCGAATCTTTGTACAGGCTGCCTCTGGTTCTAATTCTCCTGTCAGAATCAGAGCCTTACATTCACTATCCTTTAGGATATACTGAATTCTTGTTTCCGGGTAACTGCCGTCAATCGGTACATATGCACCTCCTGCCTTGATAATGCCAACTAAGCCTACTACGGTATCCATGTTACGCTCTGCGATAATTCCAACAGGAACATCTTTACCAACACCAAGAGCTCTAAGTTTCTTAGCTACCACATTGGCACGGGCATTTAACTGGTCATACGTTAAGGTTTCCTCTCCACAGGCTACTGCAACTTTGTCACCGTGTTTTGCTGCCTGTTCTTCAAAATAGTCCACCATATCTGGTCCGTCTGCTGTCATCATGGAAGGCTGGTTAAACTGCTCTAGGATAATTTTCTTTTCATCTTCCTGGCAAAGTATAATGTCACCAATCTTCTTCTCTGCATGTTCCATCACCTGATGTAACACATACAGGTAATGTGCTAACATTCTTCTTGCACTATCTTCTTCATAAAGAGCACTTGCATACTCTAAAGAGATGCAATATCCATCCCCATTTGCTTCAATATGAAAGGTTAGATCAAACTTTGCAATTCTTCTAATAATTCCACTTACTTCTGCCTTTACATCATGAAAGTTATACACAGTTTCTTCGTTATTCTGTAAAACCAGTACCACATCAAATAAAGGATTTCTTGCAAGATCTCTCACCACATCAATCTTGTCAAGCAGTTCTTCTAGTGGATAATCCTGATGCTCATAACCATTTAAACAAGTTGTCTTCACTTCCTGCAGGAAATCACAGAAAGGCTTGTCCTTTTCTGGCATTCCTCTCATAGCCAGAGTATTTACAAACATACCTAGCATACTCTCAGTATCCCGGTGCGTTCTTCCACTTATTGGGCAGCCAACCACGATATCTTCCTGGCGACTGTATTTTCCAAGCATCACCATAAGCCCAGCCATGAAAATCATATACTCCGTAGCTCCAGTTTTCCTGGACAAATTCTCAAGAGACTTCATAAAATCGGTATTCGTCTGGATTGATATAAAATTTCCATCATGTCCCTGCTCACTGCTTCGTGGATGATCCAGCGGCATCTCCAGCACTGGTACTTCACCTTCAAACTGACTCTTCCAGTAAGCAGCCTGCTTCTCAAGGTTTCTATCTGCCATCCATTGGCTGTAGTCACGGTACTGCCTTGGTTCCTCTGGCAGTTTCTCACCATTGTATAATTCGATGAACTCATTTAAGAAAATTCCCATGCTCATACCATCTCCGATAATATGATGCATGTCAAATAAAAGCAGATATTCCGATGCTCTCTTAATAAGCTCCATTCGTACTAAGCAATCATTTTGTAAGTCGAACGGCTTCACGAATGCCCTCATTAACTCTTCGCCACTGGTTTCTGCATCTTCCTTGTAAATGAAGTCAGCCTTCCTCGTAGCTAACACCTTCTGAACTGGCTCTCTATTTTCTATACAAAACATGGTTCGGAGGATCTCGTGACGATTCACTACCTGCTGCAGCGCTAGTTCTATGGCTGATACATCTACTATGCCATCCATGCGAATTGCAAGTGGCATATTGTAGAGAATTCCATCTGGGTCCATCTGGCAGGTTAGGAATACCTGCTTCTGTGCCGAAGACATCGGATAAATATCTTTGCCTCCTTTTACTGGTATGGCAACTTCTGCTTCCTTCTCCAATTCCTCTAGTCGTTTGGAAAGTGCCGCAGGAGTACGATAAGTGAATACATCTTTCAATGCAACCTTTCGTCCCATCGCCTGTTCGATGCGATTGGTAAGACGAGTCGCACGTAGAGAATGACCACCTAACTCGAAGAAATCGTCTTGGATTCCCACATGTTCCACATTAAGAATACTAGAGAACAATTCACATAGTGTTTCTTCCTGCTTTGTTCTTGGAGCTTCATAGCTTCTAGACCCTGTCCTCTCTATCTTTGGCAATGCACGTCGATCGAGCTTACCGTTACGTGTCAGTGGAATTTCCTCAATCTGCATCATATAGGATGGCATCATATAACCAGGAAGGATATTTTTCAATGATTCTCTCAGTTCCATAAGATTAATCTGATGATCGGATACCAGATAAGCGCTGACTGCCTTGTCACCCATTTCATCTACCTGCATAACAACAGCACAATCAATTACCACATCCTGCATACGGATTACACTTTCAATCTCTCCAAGTTCGATACGAAAACCACGAATTTTGACTTGCTCATCCATACGTCCAAGATAATCAACATTTCCGTCTGGAAGCCATCTTGCAAGGTCTCCACTGTGATAAATTTTTCCGTCCTGCAATGGATTATCTGTAAACTTTTCCTTCGTAAGTTCTGGCTGATTCAGATATCCTCTTGCCACGCCATCTCCACCGATACAGAGTTCTCCTGGCATACCTACACCGCACAGTCTGTCACCGTTCATAATGAAAACCTGTGTATTGGCGATTGGTTTTCCAATTGGAATGGAATCAAATCCTTCAGGTATCTCATAGGTAGTGGTAAATGTCGTTCCTTCCGTTGGCCCATATCCATTCGTTAAGCGAATCTTCTTGTTTGCTTCCTTTAACATACGCACATGATCATCCGATAACTTTTCGCCACCGATTAACAAATCGTCCAGGCCATCAAATACCTCTCTATCCATCTGAATCATCTGGTTATAAAGGCTAGAAGTCATCCACATGGTATTAACCTGATTCTTTTCGATAACAGCTTTTAACCTGGTTGCATCGGTAATGACATCTTCATCTGCTAACACAATTGTTCCACCATTTAAAAGTGCCCCCCAGACTTCTAATGTAGAAGCATCAAATGCCATGGAACCTGTCTGCAGAAATACTCGTTTTTCATCCATTGCAAGGAAGTTCGTATTGCGTACCAGACGCAAAATACTTCGCTGTTCAATCTGGCTTCCCTTTGGCTGTCCTGTTGTTCCAGAAGTATAGATCAGGTAAGCGAGGTTCCTTGCTCCACTAGCTATAGCTGGATTTACTGGTTCTTTGCAATCGGTATCCTGACTAGTGAAAATAGCGTCTTGCAGGCAAATCTGTGTAATCTCCGTATCCAGCTTCTTATCTACATAAAGTAACGCCTTTGGTTTACAGTCATTCAGGATATAATCGATTCTGCTCTTTGGATAATTGGCATCCAATGGCACATACGCACCACCCGCCTTTAAAATTCCACAGATTCCTACAATCATCTCAATACTCTTCTTGGCTACAATCGCTACAAAATCATCTGCTTTCGTTCCTGACTTTTGCAACTGTCTGGCAACCTGATTAGCACGTACATTTAACTGCGCATAGGTAAGTTTTTCATCCTGATAGCATACCGCTAATTTATCCGGATGCTCTGCTGCCTGTTGCTGAAATATTTCCATCACACTCTTATCACGCTCATACTCTGTATCCGTGTCATTGAATACATGCAGTATCTCGTTCTTCTCTTCCGAAGCGATGAGTTCCATAGACTTAACTGGGCAATCCATATTCTCTGCCATCTGAATAAGAACCACTTCAAAATGCTGAAGAATTCGTTTAATCTCATCTTCACAATACTGATTTGGATTATAAAGCAGGTTTACATTTAACTGGTTATTCAGTGTATTGATGCTGACAGTCAGATCATAGTTTGTCTGTTCTCTAACAAATGACTGTTCCAGTTCAATGCTCTTCTTAGCTGCTTCAGTTTCATCCGCAACATAGTAATTTTCAAATGCGTAAAGTGTCTTAAACAGATTGCTGCCACAC
The DNA here is from genome assembly GCA_937903005.1 of uncultured Lachnoclostridium sp. Lineage (GTDB taxonomy): Bacteria > Bacillota > Clostridia > Lachnospirales > Lachnospiraceae > Clostridium_AI. The sequence continues at coordinate 8,533 of CALFNR010000192.1, forward strand.
AAACTTCGCTGCTGTATATCTGCTAGAGAACAGTGGTCATAATGCCCACTGTCTATTCCCTGCATCATAACTCGCTCCAAAAGTGTCTTCACCGAATCATTTTGTTCACATCTCACACGAACTGGAATGGTATTTACGAACAATCCGACTACATCATTAATTCCTTCGATTGGAATGTTTCGCCCAGATACTACCTTACCAAAGACCACATCATCTGTATTGTTGTAAGACTGTAGCAGAATGCCCCATGCAGTCTCCAGCACCGCATTCAGAGTTACATGGCTGGCGGCGGCTGCACCAGTCAGTTTCTGATATACATTGCTGTCCACACGATGGCTGTGACGTATCATCTCCTGTTCTGTATGAGGATGTTTATACATAGGCGCAATCTGTGCCACCTGGTCATAATCTTCTAAAAGTTTTTCCCAGTACGCCAGCCCCTTTTCCTTGTCGTACTGACTCATCCATTTAATATAATCTACATACTCCGCTCCTGCCTGCTTCTCCCTGCGTATCACATTCTTTAAAAATGCCAATGGCTTATGACCTTCTAATGCAGAATAAAAGCGAATAAAATCATTTTTCAGGATGGCGATACACCATCCGTCAATGATGATGTGATGGTAGGACCATAACATTTTGTAAGTTCCATCTGTATTTGAGATCAGCTTTACTCGAATTAGACAGTCTTTCGAAAGCTCAAACCCCCGCTTCAGATCCTCTCTAAGAATGTCAGCCATCTTCTCTTCAAATGCCTCTGAATGTGGAAGATCCAGCGTAATCCTTTCATATTCCATCGCTCTGTTTTTTAATACAACCTGCTGCGGACTGCTTAACTTCTGGTGCATAATCACGGTTCGAAGAACATTATGCCTTTCCATAAGCAGATTAAGTGCCTGCACCACATATTCATCTACTAATGCTTTATTTACATCATATACCTGCTGAATTACATAATCTGAAGAATCTCCTTCTACAATTTTATGAAATAACATTCCCTCCTGCAAAGGAGTCAAAGGGTATATTCCTTCAATCTGATTAATCTGACTTCTTTCTCCTTTACGCATTTAGTCATCCTCCTGTAACATACTGAATATCGTATCCAAATCATTCTGTTCCAGTTCAAACCCTTCTAGATTCACAGAACCAGCCTCGTTTTCCTCCCCCTCGGAGCAAATCTTAGCAAACATGACAACCTTACTCTGGTAAGTTTCCATAAAAAATGCTCGCAATGACTCGTCCATCCAGTTATCATCTATTGTAAATGAAAAATGAATCTGGTTCTTAACAACATACCCATTTATGCTTAATCGGTATGGCAGCATATTTTCATCTGCTATATTCTTACCGATTCCAATAAACATATCATTCTCATTATCCATCTCTCCTAGATAATTAAAGGATATCTGCGGTTTGATTCTGCTAAGCTTCTCTTTTAACACACCATACCCAATTCCTCCATCAGGGATACCCTGAAGCATCTCCTTCACTCCCTGTATATCCTGTTCCATATCCTCACTGCTCTCGATTCTGACTGGATACAAGGAGGTAAACCATCCAACGGTATTCACAATGGAAAGCTCCTTCTGAATCATATCCCTTCCGTGCCCTTCCATGAATACCGTAACTGCCTCCATTCCATATACCTCATACATAGTCGCACCCAACGCTGCCAAAAACAGCTCTTGTGGTTTTGTGTCACTAGCTGCCTGTGCTTCGTACAAGATACATTCACTATCCTCTTCTGAGAAAATCATTTCTTCTGTCACAAGGTTAAGTTCCATTTCCAGTTCCTCCAGCTCAGACTCTACGCTTTGCTCTGCTATCTGCTGCCAGTAATCTATCTGTGCCAGTACCTCATCTGACTTACCGTAGCGTTCCAGCTCTTTTGCCCATTGGATAAAGGATGCCGTCTTCTCAGTTAGCCTGATGTCTCGCCCTTTCTTTAGTGCATCCAGTGCCTGATAAATATCATGCGTCAGGATTCGCCATGATACACCATCTACTGCAAAATGATGAATCGCCAAGAACAGATAGTTGCCGTACTCTGTATGGAATAATGCACTCTTCACAATTGGTCCATGCTCTAAGTCAATACTCTCCTGAAGTCGGCTGCAGATGTTCTCTATCTGTTCATTCTGTTCGATAACCTGCTCTAGCACATGTTCTTCCAAATCATACAGCGGACTTTCTGTGCTGCTAAGAATCTCAACTCTTCCCTCTCTGTACACTAGCCTAAGCATATCATAATGACATGTTAAAGCATGAAGGATGGAGTCTACCATCTGTCTGGACGCATCCTCTACTGGAAGCAAAGCTGACTGGTTGAAATGTTCTGGTTTCGCAAACTTCCATTCTGCAAACTCACGAAAAATTGGAGTTTCTGGCACAAGACCATTCACTTCCTCCTGACTGTATGCCTTTTCAATTCTACTCGCCACTTGTGCAATTGCAGCTGGTGTATAGTAACGCATTATATCCTTGCTTGTCACACTGTAACCTGTACTTCTTAACTTGGAAATGATTCGGATTGCCTTAATGGAATCCCCACCAAGTTCATAGAAACTGTCGTAAGCACCTATTGGTGACTGTCCAAGGACTTCTTCAAACATTTCACATACTAGCTTCTCTAAATCCGTCTTCGGTGCTACATAAACTTCCTGTTCGGTATGTCTCTCTAACTTGGAAAGTGCTCTTTTATCAACCTTTCCACTGCTTGTAACAGGAATTACATCCACTTGTACAAGATAAGCTGGTACCATGTATTCTGGAATGTACTGACGCAGTTCATTTCGGATCTCCTCTGGCTCTATAGATCCGTCCTTGTTTAATACAACATAAGCGGCAATGGATGCATTCTGTTCTTCATCGACTACGATAACAGCAGCATCTTTCACGTATTCCATCTTGCGAATAACCGCTTCAATCTCACCAAGTTCAATTCGAAATCCTCTAATCTTAACTTGCTCATCAATTCGTCCCATGTAAACTACATTTCCATCTGGAAGCCATCTTGCCAAATCACCGGTACGGTACAGTTTTCCTTCTCCAAAAGGATTCGGAATAAATTTCTCTTTGGTCAGTTCTGGAAGATTTACGTAACCGTCTGCTAATGCATCTCCTGCGATACAGAGTTCACCTGGAACGCCAATTCCACATAACATCAAGCCATTAAGAATGTAGAGCTTCGTATTCGCAACTGGCTTGCCAATCGGAATAATGTCTGGAAGCTCCTTGGCATTACCTTCCCATCCTGTTGCAAGAACGGTATTTTCTGTTGGCCCATATGCATTGATATAACGCCCTTTTTGAAGAGCCTTAGAAGCCACCTCATAGCTAGAAGCAGAACCACCTGTTGTCAGAATACGTAATCCTTCCACTGGCATCTGCAGATAATACTGTGGTGGAAGTAAGGTAAGGCTAATTTCGTATTTCTTTACAAAGTTACAGAAACGCTCTTCCTCCTGAATCACATCTTCTGGAACAATGACTAATGCTGCACCATGCAGTAATGCTAATGCCCATTCCCATACAGAAGCATCGAAGACATAGTTGGCAAACTGCAGTACCCTGTCTTTTGGGGTTACCTCGTAGGTATCCTTAAGGTAACATCGAAGTGCTGCCAATCCTTTGTGCGGAATCATTACACCTTTTGGTGTTCCTGTCGTTCCTGATGTATAGATACAGTAAGCAAGGTCTTCTGGTTCATTTACAGGTACTTCTTTAGTAGAATCCCCAGTCCAGCAAGACTCATCTGCCAGGTCAATTACGGTCATATCCATTTTATCTAAAAGCTCTGTTTCAAATTCTGTCCCATAAGTAAGGATAGCTTTTGGCTCGCAATCCTCCAATATGAACTGAATTCTCTTCTCAGGCCAGTCTGGTGCAACCGGTATATATGCTGCCCCTGCTCGTAATGTGGCAAAGATACCAAGGAACATCTCCACCCCTCTTCTTGCGTATACAACAACCTTGTCATTACGCCCAATGCCAAGTTCTTTTAGCTGATTTTTTAGAACTCTTGTCTTTTCTTCCATCTCAGCATAAGTCAATGTCTTACCTTCGTAGGAAAGTGCCACACAATCAGGATACTTCACAACTTGTTCTTCCCATATATGAACAACTGTCTTATTCTTGTCGTAGGTCTTTCCAGTATCATTAAACTGGTCAATGAACTGCTTCTCTTTCTCCGTTGTCATCTCGATTCTGCCAATTAACTGTTCTGGCTCATCGACAACCTTCTGCACTACTTCTAAGAAATGCTGCCCCATCCAGTGAATGGTCTCTTCCTGGTAAAGGTCGGTATCATACTCAATCTCCAGATAATGTTCACCTAGCTTCGTACACACATTGAAACTAAGATCGAACTTAGACACTGTGGTTTCACGGTCAAATGTTTTGCAAGTAATTCCTTCTAAGGAAAGAACCTGCTCCTCAAAGTTTTGCACTGCTAAAGATACATCAAATAATGGATTTCTGGTAAAATCCCTTACTACATCAATCTGCTCAATGAGTTCTTCAAATGGATATTCCTGATTCTCATAGGCTTCCAGACATACCTTCTTCACTTCTTGCAAAAAGTCCATAACTGGCTTCTCGGCTTTTGGATATGCTCTCATAACCAGTGTGTTAACAAACATTCCTAGCATGTGTTCCATATCTTCATGACTTCTGGCACTAATTGGACTTCCTACAGCGATTTCCTCTTCCCTTCCATATCGGCTGAGAAGAACCATGAGGCTTCCCAGATATACCATGTACTCGGTAAATCCATTCTGTCCACACAGCTTCTGAACCTTTTCATTTAATTGGTCTGCAATCTTCCAGCGAACCAATGCTCCTTGAAATCGTTGCACTGCTGGTCTCTTATAATCGGTTGGCAGCTTTAGTGCTGGTACATGCTCTTTGAACTGTTCTATCCAGTATGCTCTTTCTTTCGACAAGTCTCTTGTAAGCATCCACTCACTGTAATCCTTATACTGCCTTATCTCAAATGCATCCTCTTCCCCATTGTAGGCTCTTGCAAGTTCTTTAAAGAACAATCCGATACTGACACCATCGGTAATAATATGATGCATGTCTAACAGTAAAAGCATATATCCTTGTCGTTTCACAAGTTTTATACGAACTAGAGAACCTGATTTCAGGTCAAATGGTGCTACAAAGCTTTCCATAATCTCTTCATCCGATCGTTCATCGTGTTCTACATATTCGTAGTCTGGAGTACGTTCTTCGTAGATAACCTGTATCAGCTCATCTCCCCGCATTTCAAAACCTGTCCTCAGAATCTCATGCTTAAAAACCACTTCTTTATATGCCTCATAGAATCTTGTTGTGTCCAGTTCCCCCATCAGCTTATAATTCTGTGGAATATTATAAGTGACTCCATCTGGCGCCATTCTTGTAACTAGATAAATACGTTTCTGTGGGGAAGACATTGGGTAATATGTTTTCTTCACAGCGTAAGGAATCTTTTGATCCTTCTCACTATTAATGGAATGAATCAGTTTCGCCATCTCTTCCACTGTTGGCTTGGCAAATATCATTCTTAAAGAAACCCCACTACATAATTCTCCGTTAATACGATTCACTAGTCTGGTTGCTCGCAAGGAGTGCCCACCTAATGCAAAGAAATCATCTTGCACACCAACACGTTCTACTCCTAGAATCTCCTGGTACAGACTGCACAATGCCTCTTCCGTTTCATTTCGAGGAGGCAGATATGTATTTTCAGCCTTTACCGTTATCTCTGGAAGCATTCGTCTGTTTAGCTTACCGTTATTAGTAATAGGAATTTCATCAATCTGCATCATATATCCTGGAATCATGTAATCTGGAATGTATTCTTTCAGCCACTCTTTCAGTCTGGTAATTGAAATCTGCTGATCTGCTACATAATAACAGAACAATGCATTTTCATTGAAAGAATCTTTTCTGGCTATCACTGCACATTCCTTAATCGCTTCATACCTACGAACGGCTGTTTCCACTTCACCAAGCTCAATACGGAATCCTCGAATCTTTACCTGAGAATCTATTCTTCCAAGATATTCAATATCACCGTTGTAATTCCAGTATGCAAGGTCTCCACTTCGGTACATGACCCCTTCTCCGTATGGATTCTCTACAAACTTCTGGGCTGTCAGTTCTGGAAGATTCAGATATCCCTTTGCCACTCCTTCGCCTGTGATGCACAATTCTCCAGGAATGCCAATTCCACATTGCTTATTCCCCTGTAAAATGTAGAGTTTCGCATTTCCTACTGGCTTTCCAATCGGAACACTCTCCATATGTTCATGGCAGTTGTAATAAGCAGAATAAATACTGGCTTCCGTTGGACCATAAATGTTTGCCAGCTTCATGCTGCTCTCAATCTTTCTAGCAACCTGATAGAATTCATCTACAATTCCCACTGTAAGCGCTTCCCCTGCTGCAATCACATGTTTTAGCCCTCGTATCTTTTGAAGCAGTGTCTCGTTATGGCTAATGCTTCCCAAAAAGGCTGATAGCATAGAAGGCACAAAATCAATTACGGTAACACCATATCGTTCAATTGCCTCAGCGATAGCTGCGGGGTCTTTCTCCACTTCTGGCTCTGGAATTACAAGGCTTGCTCCTGCATAACACCACCAGAACAGTTCGCTGGCAGACACATCGAATACATAGGTTGTTTTCTGCATAATTGCATCCTCTTTACCAAGTGGATACTCCTTCTGCATCCAGCTGATTAAATTCCATAATCCCTTATGCTGGTTTACAACTCCCTTAGGTTTTCCTGTTGTTCCAGACGTATAGATACAGTAAATAGGGTCTGTCCCTTTATTGATGATTCCGAGATTACTCGTTTCACCTTCCCACATACTGTTCTGTTCTAAATCAAGAACTGGCACATCCACATTTTCCAGTTCTTGTGACTGGTAGACCAGAATTGCTTTTGGTTTGCAATCATTTACAATATACTGAATACGCTCTTGTGGATAATCCACATTAACGGGAACATAAGCAGCTCCTGTTTTCAGTACTGCGAAGATTGCCAGCACCATTTCCATGCTTCGCTGGGCTAAGATTACGACAAAGTCACCAGGTCCGATAAATTGGCTTTGGAGATTATATGCTAACCCATTTGCTTTCTCATTAAACTGTCTATAGGAAAGTATTCTGTCTTTGAACAGAATTGCATTTCTATCTGGAGTCTTGGCAGCCATATCCTCTAATGCCTGAATGATTGTTCTTCCTTGCTGGCATGAGAATTCGCTACGATTGAACAAACCATCTATCTTTTGCTTATCTTGGGCACTGCACATATCCACATTCTTTAGCAGGATGTCCGGATTATTCACAAATCTATTAATTAATCCAACATAATTCGTTAATATCAAGTCTACCTCACAGTTATGATAGCTGACTGGATTATAGAGCAGTTCAATGGTCAGTTCTCCTTCATAGACTCCAGCACGAACTGTGATATCATAACTAGTTTCCTCATCTACAAAATCACGCTTATAGGTAAATGGCTGTTCTCCAGCATTTAAAGCATCTGGATAGTTTTCATATACCACCAGTGTTCGTAACATATCTGCTTCCAATCCTGCATCTTGCATCACATCTGGCAAGGAACAAGCTGAGTACTCTGAACTGGCATTGGATTGCTTCTGTATTTTCTGCATGATAGAAAGCATGGATTCGTCGTTTGATAACTGAAGTCTTACAGGAACAGTATTTACAAACATACCAATAATTCGGTCGATATCTTCTAGTGGCACTTCACGTCCAGAAACCATTTTGGCGAATAGTACGTCATCCACGTTATTATATTGTTTTAGGAGAATTCCCCAGGCTCCTTCCATCAGATTGCTCATGGTTAAATGGCAAGAAGCTAATACGGTATGAATCAGTGCTGTTCTCTCTTTATTAAATGTTGTACTTGCTGCTTTCTGTTTCAGATTTCTCTCTTCTGATATATTTGATATGGAATGAATTATGGAATTACCGTCGTACTCACTCAGAAGCTGCTTCCAATACTTTTTATCTGTCACATAATCTCTAGTCTGCAATAGTCTGCTGTAATCTTTAAACTGCCCACACTTTTTTTCCTTCTGCCCTTTGCAAACATATTCTTTTCCTGCCCCGGTTAATAGTCTCTTATAATACTCCTGTAATTCACTCATAAAGATACTGATTGACCATCCATCCATTGCAATATGGTGGAATGTCAGAATGAATTGATATTCTTTTTCTTCTCTCTGAATGCATGCAGCCCTGATTAATGGACCTTTGTCCAGTTCAAATTTCAATAATCGGTTCTGCTCTAAAAATTCAGCTAGATGTTTTTCTTTTTCCTCATCTTTTAAATGCCTATAATCCATGTAGGTTATTGGCACATTTTTATCTTTGCATACTATCTGGTACGCACCACTCCACTCACTTTCGTAGATTGCTGAGTGTAATGAAGAATGGTTCTGCACTAAATATGCAATGGCTTGTTTTAGAATCTCTCGTTCTAATTCTCCCTCTAATGTAAAACCAGCCTGAATCTGGTACGCTGTAGTTTCTGGATACCTATTACAATGAAACAGAATTCCCTCTTGAAGTGGTGTTAGTGGAATGATTTCTTCAACATCTGGATACCGTTTCTGAATCAAACTAAGATCCCTGTCTTGTAAACCTTCCGCATCATAATCTGAAATGGTTTTATATTCTTCCTTTCTGCTCATGCATACAGTAACCACATCTTCTAGCGCTGACTGATACGCTCTTGCGAATTTTTGAATGGTTTCTGTTTCTACTGCATATTCATCATAAGAGATTACGAAACGTAATACTTTGCCAGACACTTCCCCATTCATTGTAATGATTCCTGGAAGACGGTTGCAGTCTGCAACGCTTAACCCATCCAGAATAGATGTTCCATCTACTACTCCAAGGTAATTAAAGAAAATATCGGCACCAAACAGAGTGCCTCCTCTAAGGATTCCGTATCCAACACCTCGATTCGGAACTGCTCTTAACATCTCTTTTGTATTCACAATCTGCGTTTCTATATCGTCATATGTCTGAAGAACTACTGGATACATACTGGTAAACCAGCCGACTGTGCGATCAATAGTGATATCTTTTGCCAGCTTTTCACGTCCATGACCTTCCATTCCCACAGCAATACAGTGCTGCCCAGTAAGGTTACGCACTGCCTTTCCTAATGCGGCTAATAGCAGGTCATTCATTCCAGTATGATAAGTTCTCGCTGAGTTATGAAGCAGGTTCGCAGTCATTTCTTCTGTAAAATAAATCTCCGTATTCTGATAACATCTTTCTGCCTTTTCATGAACGAAAGGTAGTCCTCCTTCTGCCAAGCGATTCTCTACATCTTTCCAGTAGGATTCCTCCCGTTTTAATGTATCACTTTCTGCATATTGCTTATTTGCTTGACTCCATTGTTTGAATGATGCAGTCTTGCTTATAAATGTAATATTCTTGCTATGCTGCATCTGAGAAAGCCCTGTACTTAAATCATCCAACAAGATTCTCCACGATACACCATCCATAATCAGATGGTGCGCACATAGAAATAGATGGGATTTCTTTTCTCCCATAAAATAAATGGCTTTTAGTAATGGTCCTTTCTCTAAGTCAAAACTCTCATTACATGCATTTTTAAACTGTGTTACCTCTTCAAAATCATTTTCTAAGGAATTTATCTCAATACATTTCAGTTCTACTGGTTCACTCTCTGCAATGGAAAGTACCTCTAGCGTACCATTTCTGTAAACACCTCTTAACATATCATGATGTTCATAGATTGTATTTAATACATCACAGATATCATCAGGGTCGGCATTAAGTTCCATCATAATGGACTGGTTATAATATTCCTCTTTTTTAAGGTGCCAGTTCTGGAACGTCTTAATGATTGGAGTCGCTTCTACTTTACCAAAAAATTCTCCTTGCTCATATTCCACTTTCTTTTTAAGAATTCCTGCTGCGATTTCTGCGATAGTTCCTTCTTCCATGATGCGAGCTAATCCGATTTCATATCCACTCTCACGAATCTTGGACATTACTCGGATTGCTTTAATGGAATCTCCACCTAAACTGATAAAATTGTCGCTAGTACTTACCCTGTTCTTTCCCAGCACCTCTCCAAACACTGTACATATCAGCTCTTCTTCCTCTGTTACGGGTTCTACATACACTTTCTGCTCAACCAGCTCAATCTGGTCAAGTGCTCTTCTATCCAGCTTTCCATTTGTTGTAACAGGAATCTCCTCGATACGCACCATGAATGATGGCAGCATGTAGACTGGAAGATGATTCTCCAATTCACTTCGTAGCTCTGATACAAGCCATTGGTAATCCGCCACATAAAATGCAGCAAGCATCTTGTCTCCATTCTGGTTCTCCTTAACAATGACTGCTACATCCTTTATTCCATTGATTCTTCGGAATGCATTTTCCACTTCCCCAAGTTCAATTCGATAACCGCGAATTTTTACCTGCGAATCCATTCTTCCTAGATACTCTACCTTACCATCTGGCATCCATCTGGCAAGGTCGCCACTATGGTATAAGGTTCCTTCCCCAAAAGGATTAACTGTAAACTTCTCCTGTGTCAATTCTTCAAGATTCAGATACCCCTTTGCCACACCAGCTCCCGCAATACACAATTCTCCTGTCTCACCTATTCCGCACAACACCCCGTCCCTTATTATGTAGAGCTTCCCATTCCCGATCGGCTTTCCAATTGGCACTTTATCCATTCCCTCACTGCAATAGCAATAGGAAGAATAAATACTGGCTTCTGTTGGCCCATAGATATTTACTAGAGACATACCTAACTGATTCTGCTTTGCAACCTCATAAAATTCATTTACAACTTCTGTATATAATGCTTCACCCGCTGCCATTACATATCTAAGACTTCCTAGGCACTTTGCCAAATTGCCGTACTCCTTCGCTATCATAAGAAATGCGGATAGCATGGATGGTACGAAATCAATTACGGTAACGTGATCCTTCTCAATCACTTCTATCATACGACCTGGATCTTTCTCAACTCCTGGTTCTGCAATAGATAATGTAGCCCCTGCCAGTACAAACCATAAGATTTCACTTGCCGATACATCAAATACAAAAGTTGTCTTCTGCAGAATAACATCATTCTTCCCTAGTGGAAATTCGCTTTGCATCCACTGTATCACATTCAAAAGTCCTTTATGATAATTCATAACTCCCTTTGGTCTTCCTGTTGTTCCTGAAGTGTAAATACAATAGATAAGCTGATCATCCACACACTCCGTATCTGGAAGCTTTTCATATTTCTCATGAAAAGGGAATTTCTCCAGTGATACTGAATATACGGAACTTTCCAGTTTTGTACCGTATGTCAAAATCGCCTTCGGCTTACAATCTTCCAAAATGTAGTCTAATCGTTCTTTCTCATACATAGGGCTAAGTGGAACATAAACAGCCCCTGCTCGTAGCACTGCATAGATTGCTACAATCATCTCTACACTTCGTTCTGCATAGATTCCAACAAAGTCTCCCGGCTTTACCTCATTCTCGACTAAATGCCCAGCAAGTGCCTCTGCCATATCTGCGAAATCCTTATAGGAAACTCTCCTATCTCCATAGATAAGTGCTGTCTTTGCAGGCATCTGCTCCGCACGTTCTCTTAAGATACTGCTAAAAGAACATCCTGTGTAAGGATAAGATGCCTCTGTCGCATTAAATGGTTCTATTTCTTCCATATTTCTTTTATCTTTAAGTACCATGAACGTCATTTCCTTTTCGTTTAATTAATAAGAAGACCCCGCGATTATATTTACACGAGGCCTCCTTTTCTTTAATCGGATATTCGATTACTCTTCATCGCCATCATTTGCTCTTCCAAGGATTAAATATGCTACTGGTCCAATAATACTAAACAGAACTACTATTACGCACCATAACGCACGGTTGCCTAAACGATATGTGTTATGTTTTAAAATATGAATTAATGCAAATATCATTAATCCAAACTGTAATACCAGCATAGGAATTAAAAATGGAAGATTATCGATTAAAACCTGAGTATTCATGTGTCTTTACCTCCTTTTTATAGATTCGATTTATCAAACACGCATACAGAAGTTATAATTGCTGCAACCATAATGACTGCAGAAACAATGAAAGCTTTTACATAATCTTCTGGCTGATATCCCCCCTGCATAAGTGTTACGTTTGCAGTTGTAAGAAACAGCGGATTGTACTCTGACAAATCTGGAATGATATTTAAAATAAACATCAACACAACACAACCACCTGCAACCAGCAGACCACCATATAATGTCTTACCGATTACTTCTCCAAGAATCAAGAGGGTTAAGAGCAGGATACCAAACGCCCAGCTTCCAAGCAATCCCAGAAATAGATGTTTCATACCGTCATTTCCCCAGTAATACTCGGTATAACCCCAGGCTACCAATGCGCCTGGAATATAACTGATTGTCCAGAGAAGCCATGCTACAGACATCTTCCCCCATATAATTGATTTTCTGGAAACGCCTTTGGTTATCACGTTAATCAGTGTTCCGCTCTGAATTTCCTTTGGCAAACTATCACTGAAGATAATCAACAATGCTAGGAAACCAATCTGATTCACATTTTTAAAAAATTGTGTCCAGGAATCAATAGCAGTTGTATCATGAATTACAATCTGCATTGAGTCCGATTGCAGAGATTTTAAAAGTTCTGGAGTCAGTTTTGCAAGCATTGGACTCATAATTCCAATAAAAATAAATGCAACTAACATAATCATCAGTTTATAAGTACGGACTGATTCACGAATCTCTTTTTTAAGAAATGAAATATAGTAATTCATCTTGTCCTCCATATCTATTTATCATAAAACTTCATGAATAAATTTTCCAGTGAAGGTTCCATGATCTCAAAATGCTTCGGAATAATTCTCTCCTTATGAAACATTTCCATGAGCATACCTCCAGCTTTACTTGCCTCTGATGCAGTTTGAACAATAATCTCCTGATTTTCTTCAGAGACAATTTGAATGGATTCATTCTGCTTTAGTAAATCAGATATTCTGTCTTTATCCTGCTGATTTAGAAATCTAATCTGGATCTGATCATAATGATAACTAGACTTCAACTCCGTAATTGAGCCACTTAAAGCTATCTTTCCTTCATTGAGCATCGCTACGTTGTCACAGATACGTTCCACATCTGATAAAATATGCGTAGAAAAGATGACTGTTGTTTTTTCACTTATGTTATGAAGAATATCAAGTATTTCCACTCGTCCAACTGGATCAAGTGCAGATGTTGGCTCATCACAGATTAAAAGTTTTGGTTCATTAATTAGTGCCTGTGCAATTCCCAGGCGTTGCTTCATTCCTCTTGAGAACCCCTTAATCTTTTTGTTCGCCTTCTTGCTTAGTCCTACAAATTCCAGAAGTTCTATAATCTTTTGTTCTCTCTCCTGCTTTGGAACACTAGTTATCTCTGCACAAAACCGAAGATATTCTCTAGGTGTCAAATAACTATAAAATGCAGGAACATCTGGCAAATATCCAATGTTCTTATTTGTTTTCGTATCACCATATCGAACTTTTTCCCCACATACATAGATTTCTCCTGCATCCGGTTTCATTAGACCTAAAATCATCTTCATTGTTGTAGTCTTTCCTGCACCATTGTTTCCAAGGAAACCAAGCACTGTATTGGACTTTATCTCTAATGAAATATCATCAATTACCTGATGACTCCCAAAACGTTTTGATAAGTTCTTTATAACCAAGACATTTTCCATCTATAAACTCCTATCGATTATTTCTAGTTATCTATTATTTATTTTAAAGCAAGTATTGTTGCTGCAGTTACCATAATCACAGAAATTGCTGGGAAAATCCATCCCGCAATAGCATTTGCTGCTGCAGATTGTTCCTTTTTGCTTTTACTCATTGCAAAACGAATTACCAGATTAAGTACACACATGACAACCGGTATAGCAAATGCTATTACCCATTTATCGGTATAGTTATCAACCTCGCCTTTTACATTGTAATGCATAGGCAATCTGTCTGGTAAGCGTTTGTATACTGCACATGCCAAACCCATTGGAAGTAAAGCTATTACAGAACTTATAATCGTTTCCATTTTCTTTTTCATCTACATTCTCTCCTCTTCCTACAAGTAATCATGTTTTAAGAGACTTTGTCTTGAATTTGCTTCAAAAACCTTCTGTGATATTTCCATAATATCCATCTCGGTCAATTTCGGATGGGTGATACGGAAAAACTCTTTATCACCATACCATCCTAACTCGTCATAAATGGAATAGTCCATATCTGGTACCATTGTCTTAAGCAGCTCATAGGATTCCGATGGTAGTGGTATCCAGAAAGCAATGTTAGAAACAATTCCATAGCTTTCGAAAATATCATTAGAAGTTTCCAGTGTTGTATAACAATCTTCTACCGTATCCTGTGGAAGTCCCACAATAAATGAATAGAATACATTTTTGCTTAAGCCAACTTCCGCAAGTCGTTTGCTGCATGCATGAAGCATTTCCATAGTAACAGGTTTATGAATCTGCTTGAATCCCTTGTCGCTTCCAGCCTCAACCCCAACCTGAAGGTGAACATTCGGAAACTCTTTTAATGCTGAAAGAAGTTCTTCATTTCTTAAGTCCATAATCCTTGCTTCCAGATTAATTTCACAATCCTGTAAGCCATACTCTTTGAATAATTTAAGTAATCGTACCGCACGCTCTGGATCTGTTGTAAAACAGTCATCTGTAGTAATGATATGCCTGCGTCCCTCAAGCTTATCAAGATGAGGTATCATATTCTTTAATGTATGAGCAATATATTCTTCATCATATGGTCTCCATGAACGTTTAAAAGGGATTGTACAGAAAGAACATCTTCCAAAACAGCCCCTGGAACATTCATAGGTTATAGATTCGTATACTCCATCCGGCATGAGGTCGTAAGCAGGTCCATTCTTTGTAATTGCCAGTTCTTTCTGAATCTGACATACATTAAATTTTACCTTTCCATCTTTTAAAAACGCAATTCCCGGTACTAAAGAATAATCTGTTTCTTCTTCCAGATGCGCCAACAGTGGTACAAGGTTCGTTTCTGCATCTCCAACCATAACAAAATCAATAATACCGGAGAAGTTCTTAACGATATGTGTATATGCTAATGCTGCATGGACACCACCTACAATAACACGCCCCTCATAACCATTCTGCCTGATCCTCCTGATATCATCCAGTGCAACACACCAGTCAAATGTATTTACTGTGTAAATTACTGCATCCACATTGAAAATAATATCGTCTACAATCTCCTCATAGGTGCATTCCATCTTACCTGCAGCATAGATTTTCTGGTCTACGATAGCAATTTCATGACCAGCATCTCTTAATACACTTCCGATATGATACACAGTCATCGGAAGAATCAATTCATTATCCATATTCGCGGAATACGGTTTTATCAATAGTGTTTTCATCTTATCTTCATCCTTCCATCTTAATCAAACACAGATTTACCAACTTTGCTACTCTAACGCCTTATACCTGATTTTTAATAATGTAGGTATCGCGTTTTAATTGATCACTTTGTTCTCGTGTTAGATTAGGATGGCATTTATAATGCAGTTCCTGATCCTCAGACCAGTTTATGTTATCAAAGATTCCATAAGTCAAATCTGGAACCTTCGTTTTAAGTAACTCAAATGACTCAGATGGAAGTGGCGCCCAGAAACTCATAGCACTAAACACCCCATAAGTATTAAATAAATCTCTAGCAGTATTAACTGTTTGATAGCATTCTTCAAATGATTCATGTGGCATGCCTACAATAAAGGATGAGTAAACATTTTTCTCAAGTCCGTAATCATTTAACAACTCACAGCAGTTATATAACATCTCTACTGTTAATGGCTTATGTACTGCTCTTAGCCCTCTATCATAACCGCATTCTACTCCTAGTTCCAAATCAATGCTTGGGAAATCTGTAAGTAAATCCAGGAAATCCTCATTTTTTAAATCCATAACTCTGGCTTCCAGATGAACGTTATAATCCCTCAAACCATAATCCATGAACATCTTCACAATTTCAATAGCTCTTTTTGAGTCTGTTGTAAAGCAGTCATCAGTAGTAATAATTGTTGGTTTTCCTTCAATCTTGCTAATATGAGGAATCATAAGCTGTAAAGTTTTCTCAATATGCTCCATACTATATGGACGCCAGTTTCGACGGAATGGAATTGAACAGAATGCGCAATGTCCTAAACATCCTCTAGAGCATTCGAATGTAATGGTTTTATATACACCATTTGGAACCATATCATAAGCTGGCCCATCGTTGCTCTCTATCAGTTTCATGTCACAAGGAAGATCATGTTTTACTACTCTTCCATTTTCTGAATACACAATACCTGGAATATCATCATATCCCTTTCCCTGCTCAAAACGTTTCAGCAATGGAAGCAGATTATATTCTGCATCCCCCATCATAATGAAATCAATATATTCTGAAAAATTCGTCATAATGTGTTCGTATGCTAATGATGGATGTACCCCACCTGCTATAATCAAGCCTTCATAACCAGCTTTACGTAATCTCTTACAGTTATCAAGCCCCTTTGCCCAATTAAATGTATTCGACGAAAAGACAAGTGCATCAATATCACTTGTGTACTTTTTCATAGCCTCTTCAAGGCTTAAGTCCATCCGTCCTGCTAAATAAATCATCTCATCTACAATACTTACTTCATGGCCAGCGTTACGTAATACACCTGCTAAATGATATACAGTCAAAGGCATGCTTAAACTATTGTCTAGCATCTCACCCGAACTTGGATTCATAATTAAAATTTTCATCTTTGCTCATCCTTAGTTTTTTTGTTTACCATTCTATTACCTTACGGATTATCTCATCGGCAAACATCCTAAATGAAGCATTTTTTGTAAATGCCTGAACCTTGCCTTTTTGTGAATCCGCAACAAATAAAACAGTTCTGTCATTCTCTTCCCAGTTGCTATCTAAGTTTTCATCATGTACTATAATTTCAGGCACAAAGGTGCTGTCTCTAAGTGCTGGATATCTGTATAGAACATCTTTAAGGAACGTATCCTTCTCCTGCACAGTCTTTAACTCCTGCCTTAAATCATGTAATGCCATACTGGCATCTACATGATCAGCCCTCCTAAGCCTAAATGGAACTATACTTGCAGATAGCTTTAAGCTATCCGTCTGTTTCTTACCTAATCCTATAAAATACTCTTCAATGCTGCTATAGTTTGAAACTTCCTGCCATATCGCTAGCAGAAGTTTCTCCAAAATACTCACATCTGATGTCTTCTCTAACTTATGCAAAGCTTTCTGTTCATTTTCCTTACTTCCTGTTTCCATGATGTCAAGAAGCTTTTGTGTTCCTAATTGAAACGCACAATTTAATTTTTTAACCCAATATTCTTCATGTCTACTTAACAGCCCTACCACTTTCTGTGCTTCCTGCGCAATTTCCTCTTTCGGAACAACCGAAAACTGCCCTGGTAACTGATCAAACTCTTCCCAATCAACTACATCTCCACTTAAATTTCTTAGCTCAGCTATTAGAAGTGGTCTTGTCGATGTCCCGATAACCAGCCCTCCTGGTATGAATCTTGCGATTCCAGCTTCCTGCTGGCATGAAGATTCATATTTCTCAACTTTTTCTACTATGTAGAATCTTTGTCCTATTATTACTTTAGAAGTGATTAGTGTATTGTCGTAATTATCGAACCTTAAGCTATTCACAAAACGGATAATCTGGCTTTCCTTCTGATTCCAGTTAATCAGACCAGCGTGGTCGTATTTATCCCACTTTCCATAGTAACTTCTCTTGTGTAAATCCTGTTTTTTTAAAATGATACAGTTAGAAACAATCTCAGCCATTACCTCTTTAAAGCCTTCAATTGCAGCTTGAAAACATTTTAAATTTAATGACTTCACCGTCTCATCCAATTGAATAGCTACCCTCTTTTGTACCAGAATGTCGCCTGCATCAACCTGGTTTTCCATTACATGCCACGTAATTCCGTGACGACGCTCTCCTTGCATAATAGCCCAAGAAGTTGCATGAATACCTGCATATGCTGGAAGCAGTGCATCGTGATAATTAATTGCAAGCTTTTTTGGAAGACTTAATATATCGTCTTTTAATATACCATAGTGCACGATACTAAACAGGTAATCGAAACCAAACTGTGCTAACCATTCATATGTCACCTGTTCTGTCCAAGCTATGTCATATTCTTTACACCACTTGATAACTTCTTTATTCGGAGAAATCACAGCTGCAATCTCACCTTCATTATCTAGGACAAGATTACCACAAGGTATTATTAAGGAACTCTCCCCAATCAAAACACATTTAAATTTTCTTTGTTTCATGACACTTCTCCATTACTTTAGTGACTTTTAATATTTTATCATATCCATCAAAAATTAACAAGAAAATAAAATTTTAGTTTTGATACTTAAATACTCTATGCAAAGTGCTGGAATGTAATTCATAGAATCACATTCCAGCACCTTGCATAGAGCCGAAATAAAAATACCACTCCTATTTTTCCCATCGTCCTGATGCACCACATGGAAGAACTAATCCATTGGAGCTTACAGGAAGACCTATTTCATCTGCATTTACATTTCCACCATAGTTATTCACGAGCACCGTGTTCATCATATAAGAAAGAACAGCCGGCTGAAGGCCCGTAGTATAAGAATTCACCAGGAAGAATAATGGTTCATCGGATAATACCTGAGAGCACAATTCAATAAACGGATATACCTTTTCTTCAATTTTCCAGATTTCTCCCTTTGGTCCTCGTCCATAAGAAGGAGGGTCCATAATGATACCATCGTATTTTCTTCCTCGTCTGATCTCACGTTCTACGAATTTCACACAATCATCTACAATCCAGCGAATTGGTGCATCTTCTAAACCAGAAGAAACAGCATTTTCTTTCGCCCAGGTTACCATACCTTTCGATGCATCCACATGTGTAACACTTGCCCCAGCTTTTGCTGCTGCACAAGTAGCCCCACCTGTATAAGCAAATAGATTTAATACCTTTACTGGTCTATTTGCTTTACGTATCTTATCTCCGAACCAGTCCCAGTTTGTTGCCTGCTCTGGGAACAGACCTGTGTGCTTAAAGCTGAACGGTTTTAAGTTAAATGTTAACTCTTTATAATTAATCGTCCACTGCTCTGGCAAATTAAAGAATTCCCATTCACCGCCGCCTTTGTGGCTTCTATGATAATGACCATTTAGCTGTTTCCATTTCTTATCTTTCTTAGGGGTGTCCCAGATAACCTGTGGGTCTGGTCTAAGTAATGTGTATTTTCCCCATCGTTCTAATTTTTCACCATTGGAAGTATCAATTACTTCATAGTCTTTCCATCCGTCAGCAATCCACATGATATTACATACCTTTCATCATTGTACTTAATCTAATAGTACTAAGATACCCTAGCCACTCTTCCTTGTCAACCCATGAAGTTTTACCTGATTATCAACTTTTCTAGATAAGGATGCCTCTTTTTTACAAAGGGAAACAGTAAAAAACTCAAGAAATGGAGCTTGAAAAAAATAGCTCTTCCCCTGTAAGCAAGGGAATTAATTTTCCCTTTATATCATTAGTCTGAAACTTTACTTTTGAATGAGTCAGTATAATTTTATCAAAGCTGTTTTGCGAAATTAAATTCCTTACTTCCTTCAAGTTCTGATGTACATAAAATCTCTTTTGCGACACTGCATTACAATCATATAACATTTTACTATAACTGTCCTCTTCAATATTGCCTGACATAATGATTTTGTCCTTTCTAATGATAAATTGTGTAGCAAATTGTCTACTCTCGATCTTTTCTAATTGTGGGTCACATATCAGATATACATTACTTCCATTCAATATTTCTCCATCGTATTTCATTAACTCTGATATATCTTCCTGCGAAAAGTTCTTATTCCTTTTGCATTGTTCTATCAGACATTCCTCTGCCACCATTGAAATCTCTTCATATTTTAATAGACCTTTTATGATATCCTCTCCTCTTCCGTACTTAGGAACAGGAAGTAAAACATTCTTATCCTTTTTAACCCAATGGACAATTTCCTGATAAAACTCTACATAGCTATTTTGAGAACCAGTTTCGTCATATCCATAAGCACAATCTAATAACGCAACATTAACCTTTTTTCCTCTTAACTTGTCACATTTATATATTTCCGATGTTTCACAATAGTCTCCAGAAAACAAAATTTTATTTTGCTTCCAGCAGATGATATACCATAATGCACCTTCACAATGCCCACTTTTCCCATATTCAACAGACAAGTCTTTTTCTAACAAAATGTTTCCACTGCTTTTATGAAGACAAATAACATTATCTGGCTTATATAGCATCTGATCATAGGTTTCTCTGCTTGCTATTATTTTTCCATTAAATCCTTCCTGTATCAGCCACTTTACCGCACCCGTATGATCTTTATGAGAATGCGTTAGAAATAAGTAATTGATATTACCAATTTTCTCGTGAGTCAACTGTGGATAAGAAGATTCTCTTCCATGTATCAGCCCACAATCTACAAGAATGCCTTTTTGACCTTCTTCTAATAAAAAAGAATTTCTTCCATGTTCTCCACATCCTCCTGCAATATACAATCGCAATTACTTCACTCCTTTTGTCCTTTCCTTTAATTGATTCATAAGAATAAGTGCTGTAGTTGTAAAAAGCACACATAATACCGCCATTGCCATTCCTGTTGATACACTTCCTTGTTCAAACTCACGAACAATATAGGTTGAAACGGTAAGTACATTTGGGGGTGCAATCAAACTCGATGCAACCAGTTCACGAAATACAATAATAAAAGTCATCATCCAGCCAGAAACCACACCTTTCATTACCAATGGCGTAATTCCCCTTAAGCAAGGGTAATGTAATTTTCCACATACGGTAAAAGTATGAGCCGCCACTAACAGCCCCACTTTCATCCAGGCTCTTCCCCAGATTCAGAATCGCATTTTTTAGCATGGTAACAAGAAATGGAAATACGTGAAAACTCATAACCAGTGTTAATCCAAAAAGGGAAAAGAATTTTTCAGACAAATTACCTGTCCAGGGAAACAGCTGCTGAAACAATCCCCTTTTCTGCATAAAAAGTATCCAGCCCATAGACGAAATATAAGGAGGTGTCATAAATGGAATCATAAAAATAATATCCAGCCACTTATATTTTGCATATTTTGATTTTGCAAGCAAAAATGCTAATGGTGTCGCAATAATAGTGGATGCAATGACAACAAGTACCCCTAATAGTATGGAATTTTTTATTGTTTTCAAATTCCCCTTATCTCCAATTATATGCATTGGTTTTGTAAAATTAAGACGACCATCTACGATGGTCGCCTCTCCAAATACCGTTATAATAGGAACTATGATAAAAAACAATAAGCTTTCGCATACTATTCATCTTTTTCATACTTTAATCCTCCATGAATTTTTAATTCATTTTAATCCAAATCATGTAAAATAGACTATCAGCACTATGTAAATCACTGGTAAATCCTAACCATATTTATTTTTTCCCATAATCTTCTTGACGTCTTCTTCAAAAAAACATAAACTAAAAGTATCGTATCATACATACGAAATCAACTGTATTATGGAGGTTTTTATGGGAATTATAACACGTTTCAAAGATATTATGTCTGCTAATGTAAACGCCTTACTAGATAAGGCTGAGGATCCTGAGAAAATGATTGACCAATGCCTTAGAAACTTAAACAGTGATTTAGGAAAAGTAAAAGCTGAAACTGCTTCTATTATGGCAGAGGAACAGCGTACAAAAAGAGTTCTTACAGAATGCACAGAAGAGATTGATAAATATCAAGCTTATGCTGTAAAAGCATTACAAGCAGGAAATGAAGCAGACGCCAAAAAGTTTCTTGAGAAGAAAGCTGAGCTGACTACAAAACAAGCTGAACTTCAAGCTGCTTACGATGCTGCAAAAAATAATTCCGATAATATGAAAGCAATGCACGACAAACTTGTTAATGACATAAACCAGATGGAGTCTCGCCGAGATACGATTAAAGCAAAACTTGCTGCTGCTAAAACACAGGAACGTATTAATAAAATGACTAACTCCATTGATGGCGCCAACAATTCCATGATTGCTTTTGAGCGTTACGAAGAGAAAGCCAATAAGGCTCTTGATAAAGCAAATGCAATGGCAGAACTAAACGCTGGGCCAAAGGATGATATAAAGGACCTAACAGCCAAATATGACTCTCCAAGCAGTTCTGTTGATGCTGAGTTAGAAGCCTTAAAAGCAAGTTTGAATATTCAGCCTTAATTTATGACAGGTATATTCAGAGGCCGACTTCTATCCACAACAGAAGTCAGCTTCTCTTGTATGTATCAACTTTTTTCTAACTTCATGAATTATTTTAAGAAGTTCAATATTAATATGTTAATGAGATTATAAATATATAAAGGGAGGTACTCTCTTGGTTTTACAACACAAATGCCCGGATTGTGGCGCTGATATGAAATACGATGCAGACACCCGATTGCTTTTATGCCCTAGTTGTGGCAAAACTCAAAAGATAGACTTAATGAAGGATGCACTCAATACAAACGATAAAGAAGAAGGCGAACACAGTCACCAGCCAGAAGCAGCGGCCGACGATATAGATGAAGTATATGGTGATTATGAAGAGTTCGAAGAGCAGTCAACTTATGGTACATACAACGATAATGACACACAGCACTATGTTTGCAACAACTGCGGTGCCGAATTAATCACCGATGCTGACACTACTGCAACAACTTGTTCTTACTGTGGCTCTCC
Source organism: uncultured Lachnoclostridium sp. (assembly GCA_937903005.1). Lineage (GTDB taxonomy): Bacteria > Bacillota > Clostridia > Lachnospirales > Lachnospiraceae > Clostridium_AI. The sequence goes on from CALFNR010000192.1 coordinate 31,449, forward strand.
TATGATTCTTGGAGATCGATTATCTGGCAAAATGGCTCCTGCTAAAGTAATTCCGTTTACTATTAGTAAAGAACGTGCAGAGCAAGCTTTTAAGAAATGGTGCAAACATGGGCTGGTAACACCGAAAGATTTTGCAAGGGCTGACCGTATAAAAAGCATTACTGGTGTCTATGTGCCTTTCTGGCTTTACAATATAAACGGAAGAGGAGAAGCCGTTGCCAACGCAACCAAAGTTAGACACTATTCTTCTGGTGATTATGATGTAACAGAGACAAGGCATTACAAAGTATATCGAAAAGTTTCTTTGAATTTTGATGACATTCCTGTAGATGCTTCTGAGAAAATGCCTGATGATATGATGGATAAACTGGAGCCATACACTTATAGCGACTTAACACAATTTAATACACCTTACTTATCAGGATACATAGCTGAAAAATACAACTACACTGATAAAGAGCTTTTCCCTCGCGTTAAGGAGAAGACGCATAGTTATTTAGAAGAATATATCCGTAAAACAATTACTGGTTATACTTCTGTAACGATTTCCGAACGTAATTATGATGCCAAACAGAAAAATGCTACTTATACCTTACTGCCCGTTTGGATGCTTTCCTATAACTATAAAGGAAAAGATTATTTATTTGCGATGAATGGGCAAACTGGGAAAGTAGTAGGAAAACCTCCTATTTGCAAGAAAAAAGCAGCCCTATGGTGGTCAGGTATTACTGCAGGCGCCTTTCTTATTGCACATCTGCTTGTTACAGTGATCGGAGGTGGACTGCTATGAAAAAAAGGCATACTGTACTTTTATTCCTTGTTTTCGTACTCACACTATTGAATGCTTCTATCAATATTAACACAAAAACAGTATTCGCCAAAGAATCCAATTATACAATCCTAGTTGATGATGCTGATTTGCTAACACCTGAAGAAGAGGAAAAAGTGTCTGCACAACTAACTGATTTAGGTAAAAAGCAAAGACTAACTGCTGTAGTGCTAACTATGAATAGTGCTGGTTCACAGGATTTAAGCAACTATGTTGAAAATTATTGTGAAGAGCATAATTACCCAAAGCACTGTGTGTTTTTAGCAGTTAATATGGACCCTGCTAACAGAGAAGTTCTTGTTCATGGATATGGAAAATGTAAACTGTATGTGAATAGTAAGCGTGCACAACAGATTACAGACGGTATGGTCCCTGATATGAGTGCCGGTAACTATTACGATGGCATCCTCTATTATATAGATCAGGTTGATTATTACATGAATCACAAAGCAGAAGTCTTAATACCTAGAATAGCTTTGGAACTTTTAGGTTCTATGCTTATAGCTAGTATGTTTGTACTCGTATTAGTTCTTAGCTCTGGAGGAAAAAACACTACAAACTGCAACACTTATTTGGACTCTTCCTCCTCAAGACTACTAGCGAAACGAGACATTTACACGCATACTACAACGACTCGCCATAAAAAACAATCATCCTCTAGCAGTGGTAAAAGTGGTGGCGGCGGCGGTGGCGGTCGTAGTCACTCTACAGGCCGTTCCAGTTTTTAACCAAACATAAATATCACTTAACAATAGAAAGGAAGAATACTATGGGTTTATTTTCAAGTCAATTTGCAAATGTGGTGGAATGGGAAGAATTCCGCGACGATATGATATTTTGGAAATGGAATAATCGCGAAATCAAGCGTGGCAGTAAATTAATTATCCGTCCAGGTCAAGATGCTATCTTCATGAATAGTGGCAGAATTGAAGGTATCTTTAAAGACGATGGAGATTATGATATTGAATCTCAGATTATCCCTTTCCTTTCCACTTTAAAAGGATTTAAATTTGGTTTTAACAGTGGAATGCGTGCTGAAGTTCTATTTGTTAATACAAAGGAATTTCAAGTTCGCTGGGGCACCCGCGGTCCTATTAACCTTCCACATCCTCAGATGCCAGGCGGTCTTCCAGTGCGTGCAAATGGTACTTTTTCATTTAAGGTATCAGATTACGTTGCCCTAATTGATAATATCGCTGGAGTGAAAGATAGTTATTGTGTAGACGATGTGAAAGAACGTATCACTGCAATTCTAGATCAGTTACTAATGAAATGGATTGCACAAGAAGGAAAAGATATGTTCCACTTAATGGCGAACTCCTTCGAGATTTCAAAGGGTATCAAAACAGATCTTGATATGGAATTAGTTTCAACCGGAATGACCATTACCTCTTTCCAAATCGGTAACATCAACTATCCAGAATCTGTACAAAAAATGATTGATAAAGTTGCTTCACAGGGAATGGTTGGTGATGTAAACCGCTATCAGCAGATATCAATGACTGATGCAATGACAAATGGAAAATTACAAGGTGGCGGTATGGCATCTGATATGGCTGGTATGATGATGGGTATGCAAATGGCAGGTCAGATGGTGAACCAGATGAACAATCAGATGAATCAGTCGAATTCTAGTATGTCTAATAATGGAAATACTTCTGCTGGAAATACTAGTGCAAAACCAAATTTCTGTCCAAACTGTGGAACGAAAACAAACGGCGGAAACTTCTGTCCAAACTGTGGTCAGAAACTATAGGTATAAGGAAGTTTCCTATAAACGAATAAAACTCCTGCTTAACCGTTGCGCTACTCTGGTTAAGCAGGAGTTCTTTTTTAATAACCTACCTTTTTCCCACTGGATGTCATATATCCACTAATCTTGCCCGCTTTGTAATCCTTTTCCTTTGTTGACAAAGGTACATCTGGATCTGTTGGATCATAATGAATAGATGATGAAATCTTTATGGTTGCAGCCTTTCCTAATGTTCCAGGATAAGAAGTACTTCCCATAACAATCTTTACAGGTGTCCCCTTAGACACATAATCATAAAACCACTTTGCATCGGCTACTGTCATACGAATGCATCCCGCAGATGCTGGTGAGCCTAATTTGTTATAATTATTTGGATTTAATGCATAGTGAGAATCTGAACTTACTGCTATGGAATGAAAATAAACATTTCCTACTACATGGGATGCCCACCTAGCATAACAGATACTGCCATCAGGCTCATACATTGGTTTCATTGTATATTTTACACTCGTTCCATTACTGCTTATAGAAAAGTCTCCAATTGGAGTATAGGAGGTATCTTCATTTAACCCGCCTGGTCCTTTGTTACTCCATGTATCACGACCAACGGATACGGTACAAGTCTTAACAGGAATACAATATGATTTCTTCACATTGTCATAAGCATATACCGTTACGCAGCATGCAGCACGATTTACTTCAACTACAAAATTATTGTAATTTCCATCATTACTTTCTTTAATGCCTAATATGCCTGTCAAATCCTTGACCTTTTCACCGTTTTCATAATAGAACTTATAGGTCTTTCCGTTATATGATTCATAACGCCAGCCATTCTTAGCAAGTTCGCTCTTCTTCATCGTAAATGTATAGGTACGAACAACCTTACTGCCAATCTTTGCTCTGACAACAATCGTTCCTGCATGTTTAAGCTCACTTAGCTTGATTAAAGAATAGTAATTGCTTCCACTCTTAACACTTCTATAAACCGCCAAGTCATCTCTTCCATTGGTCTTACTATAAACCTCAAATGTAACTGTTCCACGTTTACTTGGATTGTAAAGATAAACTTTTCTGCAGTTCTTTACGTTAGAACTCTTCATGTAAACAAAGTTTTCAGGCTTAAATGTATATGCACCTGTGGCTGCCTTCACTTTTATTCCATTTCCCATTTTCACGTAAACTTTTGCATGATATTTTCCAAAATGATAATCATGATTTGCAGCATTAACCGTTACTTTATAAGTACCATTGCTTTGTTTTACAGCTTTGTAGGTATGTGCATCTTTGCCCTCACCACTTACCCAAACCTTAACTAAGGCACCTGAAACACCCGACTTTGAGTCAATCTTTCCTACAGTCATTACAAATGTTCCATTCTTTGCGCTTGGACTTTTACCGCTTACCTTGGCTGTTGCACTAGTTATCTTAAATGTTGCCTTATTTAATAAAACCTTTGTTCCCCACTGCGTATAACCATAAGCATTTACTTGATAAGTTCCTACGCCTTTATACTGGAAGTTTGAAATCTTCATAGTCCCTGTATAAATATTTTTAGAAGAGGAATACGTGGACTTGTAAAATCTAGATTTTTTAGTTCCATCTGCCTTTCGATATACCTGATATGAAACTTTCTTTATCTTACCTGGAATATAAGCATTTTCTAATGAACACGTAATCGTCTTATCAGAATGATTCGTAACCTTAATTGTTCCTTTCTTAGCTCTTCTATCTATTTTAGTAGTACCAGAAACTAACTTCTGATTTCCTTTCTTGTCTGTAACAATAGCTTTTATTGTATAGCTTCCTAATTTATAACCTATGTCCTTCATAGAAACTGTTCCATAGTAATATGTCTTACTATCGTTTTGTGCCTTGCCAGAAAAAGAATGTACTCTCTTGCTTCCACTATAAACTTCAAATGTTACTTTTCTAACTCCATAAGGGTTTTGAAGCCCCTTAAGATAAATACCAAAAGACTGCTTTGCTTCTAATGAGTTCGTTACCTGAGTCGTAAAGCTGGTACAGGAAGGCTGTATAATAAAATGAGATTTTTCTTTTGTCTCCTGTTTGTTTCCATCAGAAACAACGAGCTTTACATAATAAGTTCCATATCCTTTTTCAAATTTGCTGATATCTGTTTTCCATATTAACTTTTTATTGCTGATAACTTGTTTTTCCCCAACTAAAACAGCTTTTGCTTCCGTACTGCCTGACTCTTTCTTCCATACATAAACACTAGCTTCTTTTCCAGCATCGACAGATGAACCACCATTCACGACAGGAGCATATTCGAATGTTCTTGTCTTAGAACCTGTATTTTTATCAACCGTAAACTTCCATTCTACTGGTTTTGATGGTTTCTGCGATGGTGACGGAGATGGCAACGGAGATGGCGAAATTGATGGTTTCACTTCATCATCCGAAAAATCGCAAAACTGTGATGCTACGACTACTTCACTTCCAATCTGTGCAGTGACTGTGTATTTTGTTTTCTGAAATTCTTTCATTTCAGAAGTTTCAAACATACCTTCATATGTATCGCCTTCGCAGTTATCCTTGCTTAATAGAATCTGTTCTTCGTAAGCCAATAGACCGTTATCTGTACGATTCACTCTCAAATTAAGATAAGTTCCCATCTGAGTATCACTTAAACCTGCAATCGTGTACTCACATATTCCTGCTGACTTATCAACCTCTAGTCCAATCTGAATATTAGATTTCGCACTAACATTCACCGGACATATAAGGATAATGAAACACATTAGAATTATACTATGTATCGCTGTCATCTTATTTCTTATAAAACTTTTCATTTCTTCCTCCAATGAACAACATATTTGAGTCAGTTTCCTAATAAACGCAACCAAGCTGTGCTAAATTGCATATTAGCAAAGTCAAAATGAGCCGGTAAATATTCCTACCGACTCATCTCGCTTATTTTAAAACTTCTTTCGTTCTTAATACGAATTAGTTTGCTTTTCCAACAGAACCAAATAATTCCATTTTTTCTTTTACTGTAGCTTTGATAGCTTCTGCACCTGGTGCTAAAAGTTTACGAGGGTCGAAACCTTTACCTTCTAAGTCTTTACCAGCTTCAATATATTTTCTTGTTGCATCAGCAAATGCTAACTGACACTCTGTATTAACGTTGATTTTAGCTACACCTAAGGAGATAGCTTTTTTAATCATATCTTCAGGAATACCTGTACCACCGTGTAATACTAAAGGCATATCCCCTGTTTCTTTCTGGATAGCCTCTAATGTTTCGAAGCTTAAACCAGCCCAGTTTTCTGGGTATTTTCCATGGATGTTACCAATACCAGCAGCTAACATTGTTACTCCTAAATCAGCAACCATTTTACATTCCTTAGGATCTGCACATTCGCCAGCTCCTATAACACCGTCTTCTTCTCCACCGATTGAACCAACTTCAGCTTCAAGAGAGATTCCTAAAACATCACAAGTGTTAACAAGTGCTGTTGTTTTCGCAATATTTTCTTCGATTGGGTAGTGAGAACCATCGAACATAATTGAAGAGAAACCAGCATTGATACAAGCCTTAGCACCTTCAAATGTACCGTGGTCTAAGTGAAGAGCAACTGGTACAGTAATGTTTAATTCTTCGATCATACCTTTAACCATACCTACGATTGTCTTGTAACCGCACATATATTTACCAGCACCTTCGGATACACCAAGGATAACTGGGGATTGTAATTCTTGTGCTGTTAAAAGAATTGATTTTGTCCACTCTAAGTTGTTAATGTTGAATTGACCTACTGCATATTTTCCTGCTTTAGCCTTTGTAAGCATTTCTTTAGCTGATACTAATGCCATAATAAATTCCTCCATATCTTTTTTGTATAATGATTTATTCTAAAAAGAAGGTTATCCTTCTTAGCAATCGCTCCTATTATAACCTATAACTTCTAAAAAGGGAATATAATTACTGAAGGATTTTACTAATTACTTGATTTACCAAGCTACCATCGGCTTTTCCCTTAACCTTTGGCATCAAAACTTTCATTATTTTACCCTTTTCTTTCATGGTAGCGGATTCTAATCCAAGCTCGGCAATGCAGTTTTTTATTTCTGCCTCAATTTCAGCTTCATCCATCATTTTAGGAGCAAATTCGCTGTATACAGCAATTCTTGTTTTGCACTCCTCAATAATATCTGTTCTGTCAGCAGGAGTTAATTCCAAAGTCTCTTTCATTTGTTTGATTTCCTTTAAAACGACTTCATTTTCTTCTTCCACTGTCAAATCAGCACGCTTATCAATTGCTTTGTTCTTTAAAGCGGTAAGCAAAGCAGATAAAGCATCTTTTCTAGGCTTATTCTTATCCTTCATCGCTTGCATCATTAAAGACCTTACTTCATCAATACGACTCACTGTAAATCCTCCTTTAAACATTAATTTATATTTCCACATTACAGTTCAAACTATGCAACATGAACCTTACATAACCTTTCAGTTTAGTGACATCCTCCATCGCAGCCACAACCACAGCCGCAGTCATCAGAATCATGGCCAGAGCATGTAGACTGGCTTGATGGGATAACACCACCATCTAGAAAACCAGCCACCGCTACATTAATGTCTCCTGTTTGTCCTGGAACAACTTGAATACCATTCTGTAACAATGCCATCATTGCACTCTGTCCGATTCCACCACAGATTAATACATTTACGTTCTGGTCTTTCATCATCTGGCTTAGCTCGTCATGACCACTACCAGCAGCCGCAACATATTCTTTGCTTTCTAGCTGCCCATCCTGAATCTCATAAATTGCAAACTTTTCACAGCCACCAAAGTGCTGGAACACATTATCCTGGTCATCTGTTGTAACTGCGATTCTTAATACATTGTTTGTCTGACTGTTCTCACAATCACCTTTTTCTGCTGGATATGTTTCCTCAATATACTCTGCCGCCTTGTCTAACCAATTTCCTTCAAGACTTTCCACATCCTCTTTGTCAATTGTCTTTGCAATGGTCTGAGAAAGTGGCATCTCTGCTAATAACTTCAAATTATATTTTGATGCAACTTCATTAATTTTGCTTTCACCAAATACATGAATTTTGTGATTACAGTTATCACATTCTACATAGCTGTAGTTTTCAATTAAACCGATAATTGGCACGTCCATTGCCTTAGCCATATTAACTGCCTTACCAACAATCATAGATACCAGATCCTGTGGAGATGTTACGATGATGATTCCATCTAGAGGAATAGACTGGAATACTGTTAAAGGAACATCTCCCGTTCCAGGAGGCATGTCTACGAACATGTAATCAACATTTCCCCAAATCACATCACTCCAGAATTGCTTTACGGTTCCGGCAATCACTGGTCCTCTCCAGATAACTGGCATTTCCTCTTCTTCTAACAGAAGATTAACAGACATGATTTTTGTTCCGTTTTTACTTTCGATTGGGAAAATCCCCATTTCATTGCCTTGTGCTTTTTGATGTATACCAAATGCCTTTGGAATAGATGGACCTGTTACATCCGCATCCAAAATAGCAGTTTCATAACCTTTTTTTTGTAAGAGAACAGATAAGTACGACGTGATAAATGACTTTCCAACGCCTCCTTTACCACTAACTACACCAATCACTCGTTTTACGTTACTATATTGATTCATTGGCTCCAATAACTCTTCTTTTGATGGCTTTCTAGCGCTGCATGATTCCGAACAGCTGCCGCAGCTTCCACTACAAGATTCGCTCATTTTTCTGCCTCCTATATTTTCTATTCATAAACTGTTAGTTTTTTATCAAACTAAATAATATTATAACATAAATGCCTAAGAAATCTAGTATATTATATGAAACTTTCCACATTTCTCATTTTTTTCCAATTCCTATTATGAGTGTTTATTTTTAGTTTGGTTGTAAGACATTTCTAATATACATGGTAAATCTGCTACTATTTACATTAAAAAAAATGTAGCATTCTGGGGTAAACTATGATAAAATGCTATTTGGTTATAATTTCGCTAAAAGAGGAAAGCCTTAAGTAATGGAGGACAAATATGAGTGAAACAGTTAAGGTGTTTGAACAAAAAATGAAAGACCTGGTTTCTTTTGCAAAAAAGAATAAAGGGATAATAGAAGTTGACAAAGTAAATGATTTCTTTAAGGAATTGAACCTCGATGTCAACCAGATAGATAAAATTTATGAATATTTAGAATCTCACAATATTCTGGTTCTAAATGTTGCAGATGATGATGATCCTGATGACGATGTACTTTTACAGATTGAACAGGAAGATGAAATCAGTCCACTTGTGGATCCTTCTACAGCCTACATGTCAGATGACCCTGTGAAGTTATATTTGAAAGAAATCGGAAACTATCCGCTACTATCCATTCAAGAAGAAATTGAATTAGCTAAACGTATTGAAGCTGGCGACGAAGGTGCTAAGAAGATACTTGCTGAATCTAACTTAAGACTTGTTGTTAGTATTGCAAAACGTTATGTTGGTAGAGGATTATCTTTCCTAGACCTAATTCAAGAAGGTAACTTAGGTTTAATTAAAGCGGTTGATAAGTTCGATTATTCAAAAGGTTATAAGTTCTCAACTTATGCTACCTGGTGGATTAGACAAGCAATTACAAGATCTATTGCTGACCAGTCAAGAACCATTCGTATTCCGGTTCACATGTCTGAAGTAATTAACAAGACTTACCGTGTATCACGTAATTTATTACAGGAGTTAGGACGTGAACCTACCGAAACAGAACTTGCAGAAGCAATGAATCTTCCAATTGAAAAAGTTCGTGAAATTTTAAAAGTATCTTCTGACCCTATTTCACTTGATACACCAATCGGTGAAGAAGATGATAGTCATTTAGGTGATTTTATTAAAGATGAATCTATCGTAGGCCCTGAAGAAGCTGCTGCTTATTCCGTATTACAAGACCAGATTTCTAAGTTATTAGATACTCTTACAGAGCGTGAACAAAGAGTTCTAATCTTAAGATTTGGTTTAAAAGATGGACGTACAAGAACCTTAGAAGAAGTTGGTAAGGAATTTAACGTTACGAGAGAACGTATTCGTCAGATTGAAGCAAAAGCACTTCGTAAATTAAGACATCCAAGCCGTGCTCGTATGTTAAAAGGATATGATATTAATTGATTCTTAAGGTTTAAAAGCCCGAAACATTATTCTGCATATGATGTTTCAGGCTTTTTATATTAAAAATTTATATGCAATTAATACTTCTACCCTTCGTTTTCTTCAATGCTATTACGAACCAAACGATTCCACTTAATCTCTCCATTAAAGAACTTTTCAAATACAATGGAAGATGCTCCTCGAAGACCTGCTAACGTTCCGAATGTCGATGTAACAATTTCTACTTGCTTTCCTCTATTCATAAAAGTATATTCATTCACATTCTTTTGAATTAAATCTAATATATCCCTGGTAAACAGAGAACCTTCATTACCAAATATAATAATCTCAACATCAAACAAGTTTGTTAAGTTAGTAAGCCCTATAGAAACAGCACAAATAAACTCGTTTATTACATTAACGGCTGTTGCCTCTTTCTTTTCATAATGTTCCAATAGTTCGTCTAAACAACTTGTCCTACTTTTTGAAAGCAGAACTGGCAGACTTGCATATAATTCAAGGCATCCACGATTTCCACAGTCACATGGTTCTCCATTATAATCTATCGACATATGCCCTGCTTCTACTGCGAAACCGCGCCTTCCTGTAATAAGCTTACCTCCACTAATAACAGCAGTTCCAATACCATGGGTAATACCAATATATAAGTAATTACTGTTCTTTCTCCCATATCCATATAACTGCTCTCCTATAATAGCAGCTTGTGCATCATTGGATGCAAAAACGGGAATCTGAAATTCTTTCTCTAATATATCCTTAATTGGAACTTCTAAATCTCCTAAAAAATCTGTACTCCTCACTAATGTTCCTGTACAATTATCCACTAAACCAACGGTTGCAATTCCTATCCCAATTACATATTGCCTCTTATCACCTAAGTAGTCTAATGCCTTCTGTATAAGGTTACAGACATCACTTATGAATGTTGTTTTCACATTTGCTAAATCCAATTTGTATTGATCAACGTAAAATTCCCCATTTGCAATATCGGATAAGGAACAGATCAGCCGTTCTCTTGATACAAAAATACCAACTGCAATGATTCGATTTCGAATTACACTAAGCATAATGGGTTTTGGTCCAGTACACCCCATATTTTCTTTACTGATCGCTTCGGATTCACATATATATCCACTTTTTAGTAAATCATTTACAATATTCGTGATTGTCATTTTTGATAAGCCCAATTCCTTAGATAACTTAATCCTAGAGCAATCTCCGTTTAATGCTAAGTATTTAAGTACCTCACGTGTATTATTCTCCCTAAGATACTTTAAATTCTTCCCCTTCTTTTCCATCTTTTGCACCAAACCCTTTCGAACAACATATATACTTTTTATTATATGCAATTCCTTCCTTTCAGTCAAATAGTGCTTTTTTATACTATTTGTATATAAGCTGCATATTTCAAAAGCTGAAGTTTTCTATATCATAAAAAGACTGTTACTCTCTTAATAAAGAAATAACAGCCTTATGTGTTGCCACCATAACTTTTTACAGTATAGCAAATTATTCGTCAGTTTTCTACTTGATTTTATTGAAAGGTAATCGATACCTGCCACAAAATACTTTCATTTTGTGACAGACACCAATTTTTCTTTTATACTATTTATTTCGATACTTCTTACTCAAGTGAATAGTTCATAGGTGCATTTTTATCACTACCTGCATTGACAACAAAGTTGATTGTTACAGTTCCACCAGGAGCTAATGTCGCATCCCAAGATGGATTTTTAACTACAACCTTTGTACCTGTCTGACTTGCAAGTTCTGCTCCCCATAGACTTGTAATTGTATTATTATAATCAAATGATAATGTCCATCCGTTGAAGGTATGACTTGATTTATTAGATAAAACGATTTTTCCTTGGAAACCACTTCCCCAATCACTAACAATGCTGTATTCGCATGTTACACCTGCTGGAAGACCTGTTGTCCCTGATGGTATCTTGCTTGGTGCCACAGAAGGTGCTGTGCTTGGTTTTACGGACGGCACTACACTTGGTGTCACAGATGGGGCTGTACTCGGCGTCGCACTAATTGCTTCAAAAATAAATTGTTGATTTGGTGCTCCATATTTTGTCCACTGGCACACATTTGTTCCATCTTCTTTCCCATGATTGTAGACATCTAGTACTTTTGTTCCATTACTTGCCTTCGTTCCTATCGTATAAATATTAGATGTTCCTGTTGGCTGTAAAATGAACTGCTGTGCATTTCCTGAGTATGCATTATAAATCTGGATGTTTGCACCATCCTCATCTACTCCATTTGCAACATCAATCATAAAGTTCCCTAAACCACTTGTTAATGTAAAATAACCATTTTCTGTATTCTTTAGATACCATCTTTGTCCTGCTACGCCTGTTCCTGTACTAATCTCCACATTTGCACCGGCTTTTCCATCATTATTTGTTACTTGCAGATATTTTTCAGAAAGTATATTTTTGATATAATACCATCCTTCTTTCAATTCTGCTGGTGCAACTGATGGCTTAACTGACGGGCTTATGCTTGGGACTGTTCCATTCGTACTGAACTGCCAGGAATCAACATTCACGTCTCCTGATGCAACAAAGAATACTTTTTTTGTTCCTGTTACTTTGTTAATGTTTGCTGTTACAGTTTTGTAAGTATTATTGCTTCCTGTTGCAGGGATTGTTACATAACCAATTGCTGTACCAGAAGCACTTCCGTCACAAATCTTAATGACAGCACCATTTTGAGAAGCTGCTTTCATTGTAATGGCTGTTGCACCACTGTTGCCGAATGCTACACCAGATACTCCTGTCCAGTCACCTCTGTTATAAGATACAATTGTATTAGCACCAGAACCATTTACAAGAATGCCACCTTGCCAAGCAATGGTAGCAGCTCTATTGGACACATAAGGATTTAGATTTTGAACTTGTGCAACTCCTTGCAGCGTTGCTTTTGCTTGTCCCAATGTACCGTTGCTATATGGCATTTCATTCACAAATGTTGTACGATATCCTAAACAGGAACCATATACTTGTTTATTTAATGTTTCTGAATGATAGAATATGTAATATTTATTCTTAAACGGAATAATTGTATGGTGATTGTTTCCACCATCACCTAAAAATTCACCCTGATTCTTAAAGCATACGCCTTTTGATGTAAATGGTCCCATTGGGCTATTGCTTGTCATATAAGCAATTCGCGCATTTCCTAAAGGTCCGCCTGACCAGTTGGTACAATATGAGTAATAATATGTATTTCCAATCTTATTAATGCCTGAATCCTCAAATATCCAAGGTGCATCAATTGTTTGAGGTGTTCCAGCTAAACTTGTCATATCTGCACCTAACTTAACAACACGTGCTGTCTTTGGATTCGATGCTTTTCCAGTTGGAACTCCTCCTCCAAAATACAAATATCCTGTACCGTCTGTATCAACCAGAACAGCGGGATCGAACAACCATGTAACACTATCTCCACCACAGTTTGGTGTTGAACGGGAAATTAATGCTTTTCCAATTGGATCTCTCCAAGGTCCCGTAGGAGAATCTGCCGTTAATACTCCAATTCCATTGGCATTATTTGCAAAATATAAAAAGAACTTTTCTTTGCCATTTATAGTTTTGTGTGCAGCGCATGGTGCCCATGAGTTTCCAGCCCAGCTAGCAGCCCCTCCACTTCGTGCAACATTGATTGTACCGTGATCTGTCCAGTTCACTAAATCTGCAGATGACATACAATTAAGTTTCGTTATCTGTCCATATGAATTTTTGCTTGCATTTCCGGAAGTTACATCACCGTCATTGGTTGCATACACATAGACTCTCCCATTGTACTCCATGACACCTGGATCTGCTGAAAATCGTTGTGTCTGACATGGGTTATTATAAGATATGTTTTTGTAGCCCTTTGCTAAAGTAACTGAATTAAAGACATTGCTGGCATCTGCAGCTTCTACATCTACTGGCTTCCTAACATTAATGTCCGCGAAAGATGTTACCATAAGCCCGCATACCATGAGTGTCGATATCAGTTTCTTGAACCCCATAAAATTCACTCCTTCAATTTTATTCTCTTTCCTAGTTTCATCCTTTTTAATATACGATTCACTACCTCCTTTCATACTCCTTAAAAATATGCATTTTGTCATTTTCTTTCCATTCCTGCAATCTTACACATTGTATCCCTTTGCATATTCTGTAATTGGCACAAACAATCACAGTACTATCATATAACAAAATTCACCCTCAGACAATAACATCTAACCACCCTTTTCCCTACATGTTATGTAGTCAAATACTGCATTTTACCATGAAAAATCAATTACTTATTGCATTGAAATAGCTTTATTGTTACACTAAAGTCAGCATATTTTGTACATAGTTTCTTTTCTCAAAAACAACTTACACAGCACAAATCCCTACTCTAGGAGGAATTATATGAAACTATTGAGTATTGGGTATAATCATGTCCATGATGAATCCTTTGAAATTAACCGTCCTGACGGAATAGATAGCTGGCTGTTTCTATTTATACGAACACCTGGCCTCTTTTGTTATGATGGAAATGAAATTGTTGCTAAACCAAATTCTTTTGTTATCTTTTCGAGTGGTTTTCCTCACTATTATAAAGCATATAATGAAGTCTATGCTGATGACTGGTTTCATTTTATGGCAACAAAGGAGGATATTTCGTTGTTCCACTCCTTAAACATTCCTTTAAATACAGTTGTTCCACTAACTAATACAAACACGCTAAACGCATCCATCCGAAATATGATTTACGAATTCAACTCAGACAACCTTTATAAGACAGACTTAATTGATCTCAATTTTCATCTGCTACTTTACAAATTAGTGCGCATTTTACATAACAATAATACGTTTTATACAACGAAAGATTCTATTTACTTTACACGCATGCAGGCTCTGCGAGAGGATATCTATAATAATCCACAAATAGAACGCAGCGTAGATTCAATGGCTGCAGAACTTTCTATGAGTCGCTCTGCCTTTCAACACAATTATAAAAACATATTTGGAAAAAGCGTTATGAAAGACATCATTAACAGTCGCCTACGCAAAGTTAAATTTTATCTGTCAACAAGTGATATGACACTGGAGGATATTGCACAGCAATGTGGTTACCATAATCAGTTGCATTTAATACGGCAATTCAAACAATATTGTGGATTGACACCAACAGAATATAGACGATATCAATAAATGTGAGTGATATACTGTCTTCTGATGGGGCTGTCGCTTTAACGATTGAAAAATTGTGAAGCGGCAGCTTCATTTTTGCTGTTTCAGAAGAATCCACACCATGCTGTAGATTGTATGCCGGCTTTATCTGACCGTTTCCCACAGCGTCCTCTTTCATTCTCATAAATGTAGCATCATGGTCGGTTTTGGAATAATTGTTTCAATATTTAGCAGAAGTTTTAATTGATATCCGCCCGCATTTTAAGCTCTAACGCTTTCCTTTGTATTTCTTATACCAACCAAATATATGTAATAATAACAATAAGCAGAATAGCACCGAAACCAGCTTTCAATTTTATCGCTGACTGGACCTT
>CALFNR010000193.1:0-10710 GCA_937903005.1 uncultured Lachnoclostridium sp.
TAAACATAAAGAATGAGGCAGAGAAATATCTAAGTATTAATAACCTTGCCCTTGAAAACCGACCAGAAGACTTAGTAATCACCACCCATGTATGCCGTGGAAACTATCAGTCAGCGTTTGCTGCAACAGGAGCCTATGACCCTATTGCACCGATCCTTTTTCCAAATGAAAATGTAGATGCATTCTACTTAGAATATGATGATGAAAGATCAGGTGGATTTGAGCCTCTTAAGTATGTATCAGGTGATAAAAAAGTGGTTCTTGGGCTTATTACAACAAAGAAGGCGGAACTTGAAGATAAGGCAACGATTATCAAACGAATCCATGAAGCGAGCAAGTATGTTCCGCTTGACAGATTATATCTAAGTCCACAGTGTGGTTTTTCATCTAATGAAATTGGTAATAAGATAACAGAAGAGGATCAATGGGCAAAGTTACAATTAGTGAAGGAAATTGCGGAAGAAGTTTGGAAATAGGATAAGAGAATAATTTACATAAGAGTCCGAATGGTGGGAATGCCTGTTATTCGGACTCTTCTCCTGTAATTGAAAATGTAGTAATATGCTATTAGAAAAATCAGTGAAACTTTTTATTTAGAAGTGTTGAAAGATTGTATCTGATAGCTTAAGATAAAAGAAAGGAGTATATTTATGAATATAGCAGATATGTTTCAAGAAGATAGAACGGTACTCTCCTATGAGGTATTTCCACCAAAAGGAGATAAACCGATAGAAAGCATTTACGATACATTGGACGAACTTGGCAGGCTACGTCCTGATTTTATTAGTGTTACATACGGTGCAGCCGGAAATGTTGCCAATACTGCTACCATTGATATTGCAGGTTATATTCAGAAGCAATACCAGATTCAGTCGATTGCACATTTAACATGTGTACATGCAACTTATGCCAACATCGATCAGATTCTTAGTGATTTGAAAGCCAGAGGAGTTGACAATATCTTAGCACTAAGAGGGGACATCGTGGATGGAATGGAGCCAAAGAAAGATTTTCTTCACGCATCCGATTTAGCGAAATACATTATGGATAAAGGCGGTTTTCATGTGTCTGGTGCCTGTTACCCAGAGGTTCATCAAGATGCCAAAAATGCAATAGAAGATATCAAAAATTTAAAGGTAAAGGTTGATTCTGGTGTGGATCATTTAATTTCTCAGCTATTTTTTAATAATACGGTGTTCTTTGATTTTGTTGAGAAGGCCCGTATCGCAGGCATCGATGTACCGATCGAAGCAGGAATTATGCCGGTAACCAATAAAAAGCAGATAGAACGTATGGTTACTATGTGTGGTGCATCCCTGCCTGCTAAGTTTGTAAAGGTCATGCAGAGATTTGAAGATAATCCAGAAGCTTTGCGAGATGCTGGAATTGCGTATGCGATTGATCAGATTATTGACTTAGTAGCGAATGGAGTTGACGGAGTTCACATTTACACCATGAACAATCCGTATGTGGCAAGGAGAATATCGGAGGGCGTTGAAAGCATTGTTCGGGGAAGCAGAAGAACCTCACGCTAACAGTGTTATCGAAAATGTGAAAGGAAATAAGGCATGGAGAAGATTACGAAGAAACAAGAGGATATACTTTATACCAGATTTGGAAAGGACAGTGAAATTGAATCCTGGCTTAATTGACAGTGGCATCTTCCATGAGTATAATAAAACCAACTAAAATAGTAGAGATTAAAGATTACGACATAATTTGAGATGAAAAAGGAGAAAAGCAATGGTACATATTACAAGAAAAGACGCATTTGAGCTACTGAAAAAGTATAATAAGGACTCATTTCATATTCAGCATGCTCTAACAGTAGAAGCTGTTATGAAATGGTATGCAAAAAAATTAGGATACAGTGAAGATGAAGAATACTGGGGTATTGTAGGACTCCTTCATGATATAGATTTTGAACTTTATCCAGAGCAACATTGCCTAAAAGCACCTGAACTGCTTAAAGAAGCTGGTGTTACAGATGACATCATACATGCTGTATGCTCACATGGTTACGGAATTACTGTTGGATGTGGCACAACTATTGATGTAGAACCAGTTCACGAGATGGAAAAAGTACTGTTTGCAGCCGATGAACTGACAGGCCTTATCTGGGCGGCTGCACTTATGAGACCATCCAAGAGCACAAAAGACATGGAACTAAAATCCTTGAAAAAGAAATATAAAAGCAAGGGATTTGCCGCAGGCTGTTCCAGAGAAGTCATTGAGAGAGGTGCAAAGCAGTTAGGCTGGGAACTGGAAAAATTATTAACTATGACATTACAGGCAATGGCCGATAGTGAAGATGATATCAATCAGAAAATGGAAGAGATGTAAAATCGCCAAGTTAAAAACCAAAATTATGAGATGATGAGAGGTAACTATGAATTCCAAAAACGCATTTATAGAATTTGAAGAAGACGAACAGGAATCTTTTCCTGAAATATTTGAACTGAATATCATTAGTGGCGGCTGTCACCTATATGGATATTTGTTAAGCCCAGACAAAAGAATGCCAGGCCCATATCCGACTGTCATTCTGTCTCATGGCTTTCCAGGATATACAACCAATAATGACCTTGAACTAGCCCTTATGCGAATGGGATGTGTTGTGATACATATGAATCATAGAGGGGCTTGGGGAAGTGAAGGCAATTATCTGTTTACCAATCTTAAGGATGATTTAATTGCCATTGCAAAATGGGCTCACAATCCAGCAATTGCAGATCAGTACGCAATTGATCGAGATAACATTTTTCTAGTAGGGCACAGTATGGGCGGTCAGACTGTACTGAATGCAGCAAAGGATCTTACTTTTATCAAAGGTGTCGCTGCTATGGCGGCATACGATATCGGAGCAGCATTCCGATATCGTATGGAAAAAGATTTGTTTCTTATGATAGAAACAGAGGGACAATGTTTAAAAATGAATTCTGCAAGTGAAGTGTACGAAAATGCACTGAATAATCAGCCTGAATTAAGCGTCCTAAACCGATACGATGAACTTGCAAAACGCAATGTCCTATTAATTGAGGCTGCGTATGACACTGTTGCACCTCCAGATAAAATGCTAAGGCCTCTTGCAGATAAACTGACCGAATTGAAAGGGAACGTGACTTATCAATCCATTAAAAGCAATCACAGCTTTGTAGGACAACGAATGAAACTGACCAGATTAGTGGGTGAGTGGTTGGAAGAATTGACTCGCCTATAGAGTGGTTTGTGGATGTTTCTCTTTTGTAATGAATGATAGATATACTTTTTTGTTATAAATTTTTTGTAAACATATTGTTGCAGTTGAAAGGAAGGATAATTATTGAAATTAAAAAACAATATAATACATCTCCGATAGAAAACTATCTAGATTAGTCAGTATGTATAAGAAGAAGTGTGCAAAAAGTATCTGCATTGTAAAAAAAGATTGTTGAAAATTCCTTATGAAATTTTTTCAATAATATGATAAGATAGTTGGGAACGAGTGGCGAAAAGTGCGTAAATCCAGTTTGAGCCACTCGTTTTTTGTAGAGCTGCAAGGAAGGAGGTTTAGGATGTATAGCAAGGGCGAATAAGTTATTTATGGGTCAAATGGAGTGTGTCAGGTTGGAGACGTTACAACATGAAACATCGACAATGTTCCAAAGGATAGGTTTTTTAGTATATCATAAAAGAAATTGAAGAGAATAATGAAGAACAATAAAGTGTGTTGCCCCATGGCGTAAGTCCAGCTTACGACCGAGGTACACACTTTTTTTGTGGAGAGGAGAAAAAATGGATAGAAGTAACAAAATGAAAGATATGCCGGTAAATAAATTGATGGTGCAAATGGGAATTCCAATGATTTTATCAATGGCATTGCAAGCGGTCTACAACATTGTAGATAGTGCTTTTGCCGGCAATATGAAATCAGGGAGCGAAGCAGCTTTGAATGCGTTGACGTTAGTATTTCCAATTCAAATGCTGATGGTGGCAATTGGAATCGGAACAGGAGTGGGGACCAATGCACTTCTGGCAAAAACATTAGGACAAGGAAATAGAGATAAGGCATCGAAAATTGCAGGAAACAGTTTGTTTCTTGGAGTTATAATCTATATAATATGTTTATTGTTTGGATTCTTTGGAGTAAAAGCATATATTTTATCACAAACAATGGATAGAGAAGTTTTTGTAATGGCAACTAGTTATCTTAGAATATGTTGTGTAGTTTCATTTGGAGTTATTTTCTTTTCCTTATTTGAAAAATTGTTACAGGCAACGGGAAAATCATTATATTCGACCATCGGACAAGTATTAGGTGCAGTTGTTAATATTGTACTTGATCCAGTTTTAATCTATGGATTAGGACCTGTTCCCAAAATGGGAGTAGAGGGTGCTGCATATGCTACTGTCACCGGACAGGTTGCATCGGCAGTATTATTGTTAATATTCCATTTGAGATTAAACAGAGAGATTGAACATGGTCTCAAATTTATGAAGCCAGATGGCAAAATTATAAAAGAGATTTATGCAATTGGATTACCAGCAATTATAGCACAGGCTCTTATGTCTATCATGGTATATGCGATGAATCTTATCTTAAAATTCAATCGCTCCGCACAGACTGCATACGGATTATTTTATAAGGTGCAACAGTTTGTATTGTTTCTTGCATTTGGACTTCGTGATGCGATTACGCCGATTATTTCCTACAGTCATGGTATGGGAAGTAAGAAACGAATTAATGATGGAATAAAATTTGGATTAATATACACATTTGCTCTTATGATTATAGGACTTATTATTACGGAAAGTTTTCCAGCAGGATTTGCAACTCTTTTTAATGCAGGTTCATCAAGGAAAATTTTTATTGATGCAATGAGAATTATATCAATTAGTTTTATTTTTGCAGGAATTAATGTTTCATTTCAAGGGATTTATCAAGCATTAGACGGTGGTATAGAATCCTTAATTATTTCATTATTAAGACAATTGATTATAATTTTGCCACTTGCAGGACTGTTTTCGTTTTTAGTTAGAAATGGACATGGGAATATCTCGCTTATCTGGTGGGCATTTCCTATAACAGAAGGGATATCTTGTGTAGTGGGATGTATGTTCTTAAAGAAAATTAAAAAAGCAAAAGTAGATAAATTAGATTAGGTGGAAAATTAATCACTCATTGACTGTAATACCAAGTATCTGACGCAAAGGCTGATTGAAGTTATCTTTTCTAGTTATGAGAGGAAGTATTAGACTAGGTAGAAAAAGGCAAATCCTCACCGCTGCTTGGGTGTTTTTTACTAGTAAAATAAGAGTTTGAATGCTATAATATAATTTAGTGATTTTGTAACTATTTTTTGAGAGGTAAAGCATTGTAAAACAAAGAATTCATCCCGTATTCATATTGTAGTGTTTTTGACATTCGGGCGAGTTCTGGATGCTTTTTTAATTGGAGGGATGATAGATTATGATTAACCTTGGTACATTAAAAGAAATAACAGATTTGAGAAGTGTATGGTCACATGAGGCTTTAAATTTTACCCCTTGGGTAGCAGAGAATGTTGACCTGCTTGCAGATGCTGTTGGTTTAGATATTACGGTTGATGAGACCGAGTCTTCTGTTGGAGATTTCAATGTTGATATCTATGCATCTGAAACAGGAACAGATAGAAAGATTATCATTGAAAATCAATTAGAAGATACAGATCATGACCACCTTGGTAAATTGATTACTTATGCATCTGGTAAAGATGCAGATGTGGTTATTTGGGTAGTGAAGCATGCACGAGAGGAACATAAAGCAGCTGTTGAGTGGCTTAACAATCATACGGATGATAAGATTGGTTTTTTCTTATGTGAAATAAAGCTTTTCCAGATAGGTGATTCTGATATTGCTCCATCATTTACAGTAGTGGAAAGACCGAATGATTGGACAAAGGAGATTAAGAAAACCACGCTTACAAACCCAACGCAGCAACAAAGACTTGAATATTGGAATGCATTCAATGATTATGCTTTTCAGAACACTGAATTTGCAAAATCATTTAATAAGAGAAAACCTAATACAGACCATTGGATGGATTTCAGTATTGGCTCATCAGCTTGCCACATCAGTGTTACACAAATTCAGAAGAGAAACAAAGTTGGAGTTGAATTATACATAAATGATGATAAAGAACTCTTTAAAAGTCTTTATTCACATAAAGACGAGGTGGAGTCGGCTATGGGATTGGCACTTGATTGGAGAGAATTGCCGGAGAGGAAGGCAAGCCGTATTATTGTAGAAAAAGATGTGAAATTTGAAGATCAGAATGCCTGGCCACAGCAGTTTGAGTATATTATGGATGTCTGTATGAAGATGAAGAAGGCGTTTAGGAAGTATATATAAAAATTGTAAGCAAATTATCTAAGCATTGCAAAAATACATTCTTAATTAGGTACCTTGCAAAATCAGATAAAATTTTAAAAAGTTATTTAAAGATATGATAGTATTATAGATGAGTGAACAGAGAAAATAAAATGATGAAAACATTATTTATTATTGGAAATGGCTTTGATTGTTATGGCCATAATATGAATACTCGGTACATGGATTTTAGAAAGTTTTTAGTTAATAGATATCCTGAATACAATAAAGATTTTGGTGGAATTCTTCAAGAAACACTTATGCCAGATGGAGATGAGGTGTACGATATGAATGAGGTTGTTGGTTCTCTAATTCGTACAATAGATGAGTGTTCATTAAAGGATTGGAATAATTTAGAAGAATGTTTGGGCAATGAATTTATATGCAACATTGCATATGATAATGAGTGGGCATATAAGATGACAGATGATGAAGATGATAATATATTTCATTCTGTATATGAGAATGAAGATTTGACAAACTCCATTGCAGGAGCTTACCGTATATTAATTGATCTTTTTAGTGAATGGGTATTTAATGAACTGGCAAATATTGATTTTACAAGAGTACAAAGATTAAGAAAAAAACCTACTTTTAGGAAAAGTTTATTTTTGACATTTAATTATACATTAACATTAGAAAAACTATATAACATATCAAAAAATAACATATGTCACATTCATGGAAAATCAGATAATAGAAATGGTCATATTTATTTCGGACATGGAGATGATACCGAGTTTGATGCATTTGAAAATTATATTGGTGTTGGAGATGCGTATAATGGATTGAAGAGAGAATTAAGAAAAGATACTAATCAAGCCATAGTAGAAAATATGAAATTTTTTCGTAAGTTGGCAAATGTTAAAAAAATATATTCATATGGCTTTTCATTTTCAGAGGTTGATATGGTTTATATAAAAGAAATAAGTAGAATTTTAGATGCCAAAAGGGTAAGGTGGTATTTTAATCAATATGACTGGACTAATAATCAAGAAAATATTGAAAAAGTAAAAAGATTAGGGTTTAAGATAAGAGTAAGCAGGAGATGGTAAGGGAATATTGGACTCTGCCTCCTATGCGATATTATCTGCGTTTCGTGATGGTGAATTTATTATTGAAGGAAAAAGAGTTCCAATTGAAATGTGTGTAAACAATGGAGAATAGGTATCAGAACCCCCTTTCGTTAAATAATGCATACCCCCAGTCAGTAGTCTGAACCCCCTTAACTGACTACGATTTGACTACTACACATTGCCTTGAATTGCACTATTTTGAATCGTTTTGCAAAAAGTGTAGTTATTAACAGGGGAAATACGATGCTCGGAAAAGCTGATAAACCAACGCAAAACTCGGCATTACAGAACAGGAGAATTTTATGATTAGAGTTTTATTCATCTGCCACGGCAACATCTGCCGTTCCCCAATGGCAGAATTTATTCTAAAAGATATGGTAACAAAACAAGGTCTATCCGAACATTTCATAATCGCATCTGCCGCCACCAGCACAGAAGAAATCTGGAACGGTATTGGTAATCCCGTATATCCACCAGCCAAACGTGAATTAGCCAAACACGAAATTGACTGCAGTGGAAAGCGAGCAGTTCAGCTTCGCAAACAGGATTACGACCACTATGATTACCTAATCGGTATGGATCGCGCCAATATTAGAAATATAGAACGCATGACTGGTCACAAAGGAAACAAAATCTACCTTCTTATGGAGTTCGCTGGTTCTCAGAAGGAAGTTGCCGACCCTTGGTATTCAGGACGGTTTGATGTAACCTATGACGATATATATTTAGGCTGTGAAGGTTTCTTACGATATCTACAAGGACGAAATCAAATCTAGATTTTCTAGTAATGATTTCAACCGTAAAAAGAAAAGGAGAATGAATGATACACCATGAACATGAGAGAAAAAATTGAATTATACAAACCATTTAATGAACAAGAAGAACGAGATAAAGAACTTATTTTAGAATACATGGCAGAAAATCCAAACATATTCCTGCGAGAAAGCCGACTTGCACATATGACAGCATCTGCTTGGATTGTGAATAAAGAACGAACAAAAGTTCTTATGGTTTACCATAACATATACAACTCATGGTCATGGCTTGGTGGACATGCGGATGGAGAGACCGATTTACTGAAGGTCGCATTACAAGAAGCCAGGGAAGAAAGTGGTTTGCGAAACGTTCGACCAGTAAGTGAGGATATTTATTCTTTAGAATCACTTACTGTTGATGGACATATGAAAAAGGAAAACTATGTTTCATCGCATCTTCATTTGAACGTAACCTATCTTTTGGAAGCAGATGAAGAAGAGGCTCTATCGATAAAACCGGATGAAAACAGCGGGGTAGCCTGGTTTGGTCTGGAAGAGGCTATTGAAGCATCAACGGAAGAGTGGTTTAAGGAAAATGTGTATTCGAAATTAAATGATAAGTTAAGGAAGTATTAGTTCCAATTACAAATCCTATATTGTATCTTTACTGAATAATGTGTTATAATTTAGTGAAACAACGATTTGCTTTCGACAGAAAAGTTAAAAGAATACGATACGAAAGTAGGTGTTAGTATAAATTTTTTTCAAGTCTATATATACATACAAATTTTAACTCTATTTATCATTATTTATCTATTTCAAAAAACTCTTTCGGCAAAACTCTCAAAATCGGTATTGGCATTGATGCTGGTTGATATCTTTTCTCTATTCTACATCATTGGTTACATCATTGAACACACAACACAAAATCTGGATGTCATGCGCAGTTCCATAAAAATTGAATACACTGGACTAGTCGGTTTATTTATTTTCAGCTTGCAGTTTTATGATTTATATTTTAATATGCATGTGAAACGTATTGTATATGCAAGGGTCACTATTTGTTATTTTATTATCCTGGTGTCTGTTTTTACTTTGGAGATGAATTCGCTATTTTATAAATCAGTAAAGCTCTTAAAGTTTGAAGATTACGCAATGATTCAAGTTCATCCAGGAATTTTATATGTTATCTTTTATCTAATTACTTTATGGGGGTTTTTAGTAATTGAGAAAGAAGGTTTGCGAAAGCTCAGGACATGTATGGCAGAAGATCGAAGCCTATGTATTCTTATGATGATGGCACCTGTTTTCCCGTTTATTAGTATTCTGATAAAATGGACTGGTTTGTCAAAGGATTATGATTTAGGGGCATTGGGGGTACTCGGCTTAATTGGGTGTCTCACAATTGCCATTGTAAAATATGATTATTTTCAATCTGTACGGAATGAAGCTGAAATTGATCCGTTAACGAAAGTTAGCAATCGAACCTTTTTTGAAAATCGTGTTAACTTTTACCTAAAGAGTTGTACCAGTGGCTCCTTTATTATGATAGATATTGATAACTTTAAATACGTAAATGATACTTTTGGACACGCAGCAGGAGACCTTGTACTGATTTCTCTTTGCGATACACTTAGAAGGTATGTAACCGATGAATATTGTATCACACGAATGGGAGGAGATGAATTTTCTGTCTTTCTTCCCCAAATTACAAAAAAAAGCACTCTGAATGATCTTGGTCATAGATTACTGACTTCTTTTGTAGCAGAACAAAGGAAAAATAGACTTCAATGTGACTGTACATGTTCTATTGGTGTTGCCATACATGAACAATTTGCTGAAACAAGTTTTGAGGAACTTTACAACAATGCAGATAAGGCACTATACTTTGCAAAAAATAGTGGTAAGGGACAGTGGAGATTTTACTCATAAAGATGAACATAGACTATAAGAAACCCCTCCAAGGAATTGATAGAATTATACAGACAATTCTTTGGAGGGATACTTTATTCATTAGTGATGGAATAAACGGATTCCTGTAAAGCACATTGCAATATTATGTCTGTTACAAGCATCGATTACATCCTGATCACGGATGGAACCACCAGGTTGTGCAATATACTTAACACCGCTCTTGAACGCACGTTCGATATTGTCATCAAATGGGAAGAATGCATCTGAACCAAGAGTAACATCGGTATTCTTGGCTAACCAAGCTTGTTTTTCCTCTTTCGTAAATACAGCAGGTTTTTCTGTGAAGATTTTTTCCCATTTACCATCTGCTAGAACGTCCATGTAGTCTTCACCGATGTATAAATCAATTGCATTATCTCTTTCTGCACGTTTCATACCTTCAATGAAAGGTAAGTTAAGAACTTGAGGAGACTGACGTAAGAACCAGTTATCTGCTTTTTGTCCTGCAAGTCTTGTACAATGGATTCTTGACTGTTGTCCTGCGCCGACGCCGATTGCCTGACCGCCTTTTACGAAG
>CALFNR010000194.1:0-18395 GCA_937903005.1 uncultured Lachnoclostridium sp.
AACAAAGGAGTTATGCACTTTGCACAAAGTACATAACTCCTTCTATATATGTATTCGATTTTATTCTTTAGGAAATGAAAGGTATGTGTAGATACTTCAAGGACTCCTTCCTATCGGTATCAAATCAAACAAAATAAACAAATAAACATAAACAAATCAAAACCCAAATAAATCAAATGAAAGAAAACAGTGAATTGTTTCTCACATCCTCATTGTACATCATACATTACATTTTTTCAAGTACATGTAATAATTGAACCATGAGATGTAAGAAACTAAACTTTATAAGTTGATTCTTGAGTCTTTCGCCATAATATACATTGTAATTTCACAATTTGAAACAAATGACTGGTTAATTTCTAAATCATACTTTAGTTTAACCTCAATTACATCTTCCTTTTCTTCTACATTGATATAATTGGTAAAAATCCCAATCTGGAGCTGTCCAAATGGCGTAGTATAAAATGTTACATTTTTCTGATCTACTGCAAAGACCATATGCACATTTGAACCACCTTTTTTCATAATCTCAACTTGATCTCTTGATATCTTTACCGTATTCATCGAAATGTCATGGTCTCCCTCTGCCTCTTCCATGACTTCTTCATATCGTGCATAATGCTTTCCGTTACGGAAATAATATTCTCCAGGAGCAATCATTTCTACTGCTTCATCGCTACCTGATTCAAATTGTAATCCCTTAATTGAAATTAAAACATCCTTTGTCATAATATCCTCATTCAATTCTAATATTGTTCAATATCGATTCCCTTAGCTTCCTCTACTTCACAAGGTAAGATCGTATTAGCAAACGATTTAAATTTCTCCGCACCATCACTTACATAAAACTTGTGATTTGGCATTTGTGTGGAACACTCTAGCCCATTCTTTAAAAGTACATCCTTAGTGTACTTCGCAGTTTCAAATGCTGGATTCACTAATGTTACGTCAGGTCCCATTACTTTCTGAATTGTATGACTAAGCAATGGATAATGTGTACAGCCTAATACAAGTGAATCAACATCATAACCTTGAAGTTCATTCAAATATCGTTCTGCAATCTCTATTGTAACAGAATCATAAAGCCATCCCTCTTCTACTAATGGCACAAATAAAGGGCAAGCCTTTTCAAAAACTTGAAGCTCAGAATTCATCTCTGTTAATGTTCGTGTGTAAATTCCGCTATTAATCGTGCCTTGTGTGGCAATAACGCCAATTCGTCCATTCTGTGTAGCCTGGGCTGCTGCAACTGCTCCCGGTCTAATTACACCGATAACAGGTATGGATAACTCATTACGAATAGTTTCTAATGCAAACGAACTTGCTGTATTACAAGCAATTACAATTGCCTTCACATCTTTCGTTAATAGGAACTTTGTAATCTGTCTTGAAAAGGAAATAACTGTTTCTTTTGACTTGCTACCATATGGAACCCTCGCAGTATCTCCAAAATAGATAATCTGTTCCTGAGGCATCTGTCTCATAAGTTCTCTTGCAACAGTCAGTCCACCAACTCCTGAATCAAAAACCCCAATTGGTGCATCTAGTGACATAAAAAAACCTCCTAATAAGTTTTCCTTCATTCTACTCTTTCCAATTGAATTATTCAACTATTTTCAAGATTTGTTCCTTCGCACTGTTCCACCACTCTTTTACCTTAAAAGCATATTGAATCTTTAATGTCTCATTTTCTGATATCGTCTCATACTCTTCCTTAGTCAATACATTCTGTAATTTCTCCTTAGATTTATCAGGCACAATTGAATAAGTTCCATCCACAAAACATAAACTTGGAAACATTACGCACCACCAGTTTTTTCCTTTCCCATTACCAAGCACAACATCTAACGCTTCGTACTTTCCTGCTGGAAACGTCAAATCTCCATATATCTTAATAGGAAATTCTCTTTGATGATACACAACATCACAGGAATAGTCATATCCCTCTTTTCTAAGAGTTTTCTGCGCTATATGTTTCATCTGTGGTATCTCTTTCTTCATAATGTGTTTAGCCTCTTTTTTTGTCTTGGCTCCTGCTAATTTTCCCTGCATGTAATGAACAACCTGGTCTTTTACTACCAGTTTTACTTCCTGATCTACATTTGCATCGCTATTGGCAACCACATGAAATCTAATAATCTCTTTTGCAATTCCTTGCTGTATATTCGTATTTGCCTCGCTATGTAAGATTGTATATAAAAAACCAGCGATACACATACATAATAGTATGACATAACGGTATTTGTTACTCTTTTTCGTCTTTTTCATAATCTTTTCCTCCAATTACTTTGTAACTAGAGGATTGCCAAGTCTAGATAAAATTATACTTGTCAATACAAGAAAACTCATCCTTTTACTTCCTTAGTTGCAAAAAAATCATTTTCACTGTATAATGTGTATACAAAAAACGTGTAGATTAGAGGATGTACTATGATTACAACTTTACAAGGAAAAGCATATGGAAAAATCAATATTGGACTAGATGTACTCAGGAAAAGAAACGATGGATATCATGAAGTAAAGATGATTATGCAAACAGTCTCTCTTTACGACCGTATCACAATCACAAGACATAAAAATTCTTCCGGTATTGTTCTTGAAACGAATCTGAATTTCCTGCCAACCAACGAGAATAATATTGTATACAAAGCAGCAAAGCTATTGAAAGATGAATTTGGACTTTCAGATGGATTATCCATCAAGTTAGAAAAACATATTCCTGTAGCTGCTGGTATGGCAGGTGGAAGCACTGATGCTGCAACTACCCTTGAGTTAATCAATACAATGTACTCATTAAACCTTAGTAAAGAAGATTTGATGAAACGGGCTGTAACATTAGGAGCTGATGTTCCATACTGTATTCTAAAAGGAACCGCTCTGTGTGAGGGAATTGGTGAAATACTGACACCAATCAAACCACTTATGCCTTGTTACATTTTAATCGTAAAGCCACCAATCTATGTATCAACAAAATTTGTATATGAACACTTAAAGATAAATGAACTAAAGAGTCATCCAGACATTGACGGTATTGTATCCGCAATTAGTGCTGGAAATTTAGAGACCATGTCACAAAAAATGGGCAATGTTTTGGAATTCGTTACAGAAAATAACTATCCTGTAATTTCTTCCATTAAAAAATTAATGATTCAAAATGGTGCTATTTCTTCTCTTATGAGTGGAAGCGGACCAACTGTATTTGGTATTTATGACGATGAAGAAAAAATAAACCAAGCTGCGACATTTTTTAAGACAAACTATCCATCATACAGAACATATGTCACCAAACCAATTAACAACTCGTGACAAAGGGAGGATACTATGGACGATCAACTACAGATAGAAATGAATGAATATCTACCGCTCCGTGATGTAGTATTTAATACGTTGAGACAAGCTATTCTGCGTGGTGAACTAAAACCAGGGGAACGTTTAATGGAAATAAAGCTTGCAAAACGACTAGGCGTAAGCCGTACTCCAATTCGTGAAGCAATTCGCATGCTGGAATTAGAAGGGTTAGTCGTTATGATTCCTCGTCGTGGAGCCGCAGTTGCGCAAATTACAAAACAAGATTTAGAAGATGTATTAGAGGTACGATGTTCTCTCGAGGAACTTGCGGTAGAGCTTGCTTGTACGCGTATAACAGGAAAAGAATTAGAAAACTTACATGATGCATTAAAGGACTTTGAAGATGCCTGTGATGCTAATGATATTAAGGCTCTCGCAGAAAAAGATGTAACATTCCATGATATCATCTTTGAATCTACTGGAAACCAGCGACTCATTCAGCTTTTAAATAATCTTCGTGAACAGATGTATCGCTATCGCCTTGAATATTTAAAAGAAGAGAGTTATCATAATAAACTTTTACAAGAACACAAACAAATCGAGCTAGATATTCGAAATCATGACGTTACTTCAGCAAGACATCACATCAAAGAGCATATCTACAATCAGGTTATGTACGTAAGTCAAAAGATTGAAGACATAGCAGAAGCTGATTAAGCATTTTTAAAGCGAGTACCTCTTTTTAAGAGAGCACTCGCTTTTTCTTATATCGAATCCACCTGTTTAATGAGCAGCAACTTATCACCTGGTCGAATCATGTCTGATTCAAGACTATTCATTGACATGATACTATCCACAGTAGTCTGAAACTGTTTTGCAATGCTCCACAAACTATCCCCAGGTTTCACTATGTATCCAACCATACTTGGCATATCTTGCAACTTTTCCAAATTACAAGGTCGTTCTTCGATGCCAACTATAATGGACTCATTTAACTTCATAAATGCAATGGTATCCAGATTAAGCGCAGCTTTAATTTCTACCTCTTCACTATCAAGCATAATAACACTAATCTGCTCTACACTTGGAGTAATCTGATACAGACAGTTCTCATCTAAGCCTTTTATCTCAACAAACTGATTGAACGGAATGACACCTTTTGCTGCACCGATTGGTTTACTGTCATCTTCCGAAACATAGAGAATCTGAACATCCACTACGCCTTCTACTTCTACGCCACCCTCAACAAGCACTTCATCATCAATTCGTACATTTCCACTTGCATTACAAATCTGCAAAATACTTGGCTGACCTGAACCCACATTGATTCGGTCTGTTACACGAACCTTGCTATTGTTTTTTCCAAGGAGCTGCTCAAAATAAGCCATCTTAGTAGTAGGAATCAGCTCTTCGGCAGTGGAATAACAGTCACTTAGAATCTCCAGTTCTTCGTCTTCATAAACCTTCATATCCAGTTCCAAAACCACGTCACAACTAATAACTCGTTCTTCTCCATCATCATCTGACTTAATCTGTAAGTCTGAACCAGCCATGTTCACTGTAATATTGGAAATCATGTCATCACGACATCCGTTGCAGTCTACCATACTGTTAAATGGTACTTCTGTTTCAAAATATTGCGGCATCTGTTCATCACTATCTCCTGAATAGAGAATAAATACAAGAAGTGTCCCACGAATGTTAATCTTATCCTCTAACACTCTTGTATCTAACTCCCGAATATCCATTTCATCATAGAGAATTTCATAAACATTTTTCTTTCCATTCGGAATATGTATCTCATCCTTAATTCGAACTGTATCTTTCTTATTAGTCATAAGCTGAGTAATATTCAAACTCTTATATCTCTTTTGACAGTTATGATCTGCATTAATGGAAACTGCTGTTTCTTCATCATAACTATCCTCTGAAACAAAAGTAAATGCAACAATTGTTTTCACGCTGATTTTACGGGAATTAATAAGGCTAGTCGTTAAGTCCTCAATATCCCATTTTACAGCAACAACATCATCTGCACATGTTTCATCCATATTAATCATTTCTTCAAATGGTAACTCACCGGTAATATTATGTATTGGTTTTACAGAGCCGTCACTGATATATAAAATATTAAATAGAAGTGAGCCCTTTACTGCAACCTTGCCGTTCATCGCTTTTACGTCGTGCATTACAATCGTTGCCTGGTCCTTGATTATCTGTTCAATGTCCGGTTTCACATCTGGCACATTGAAATCGTCGTCCATAGTCAATTGCACGTTGGTTTTGCACTTCAATTTATTCATATGGACGTTTCTCTTTACCAATTCCACAAAAAATCCCTCCTTGCCTTATATACTATAAATATTCATGCAAGGGGGGATTTATTACAAATTAACTACATAACATTAATTGAACTTCTTTTGTTAATATGTCAGCGTAACTTACTGACATAGTTTTCGTACCTTCGTCAGCACAATCTACAAGCTGTATAGTAAAAATACTAGGATATGTTCCTGAAATAATACCTTCTGCTACTTCAATTCTGTGTCGACCTCGATTCGAACGAATTCGAACTCTGCTTCCTACATGGTTGTCAACAGCGCGACGCACAGTTTTTAAATCCAATTGTCTCATTACTAACCTCCAACATATATGAATGCAAACATCGGTTACTTTTAAATATAAATATTCTAGCTAATTATAGTACAAGTGTTAAATTCTGTCAACAGATTTTTTTGAGGAGCTCTTCATAGCCTGTTTACAATCGTACATTTTCTTATCTGCTCTAACAAATACATCGTCTATACTCTCAGACATTGACGGCTCATAAACCTCATATCCGCAAGCAACAGAAAGAGAAAGTCCTTCTACAAAATAAGCACTCCTAATGTCATGGGTTAATTTGTCTATCAGGTATTGTGCCTTGTTTCTGCGGATTTTATGAATAATAATGCAAAATTCATCGCCGCCAATCCGATAACAGAAGCTATTCTTTGTAAACACAGTTTCAATGGAGCCTGCTACTTGTTTGATTGCCTTATCACCCATCTTGTGTCCCAATGTATCGTTAATGCTCTTCAAATTGTTGATATCTATAATTACAAGACAAACTGGCTCACTTTCACGAGTATTTGAACGAATCGAATCCATTCTTTCTTCAAAACTTGCACGATTTCCTAATCCTGTAAGCCCATCTGTATAGGCAAGCACCTTAAACCTTTCATCCTCTAACTGTGTAAGATGCAGCGTTGCAAACTCTCTTTCATACCCCATAAAAATAATTAATATGAAAAAGAGTACACCAACGTGAAACCATTTTCCTGCTGATAACGGTGTATCACAGCAGATAATCAAAACATCATGGATTCCTGTTATCAGCATAACCACTACCCCTAAGTTGTGCCAATTTAAATTACTTATTCCTTTTTGTCGCGTCCACCTTTTATAGCTATTACTGATTACACCAATAAATACAATACTATTCAACAAGATAGTGATTGGAAGCATTTCAACGTAGTCTAAAGTCCTTGTCAAAACTAGTCCCGTTTCCACAATTACACTACATGCAGAAGCTCGGAATGCCCACTTCATTATATTATCTTCTGTAAACTCTCTAAGTGATAACAAGTAGGAACTCAATACAAGTGGAAACGTCAAAACCAACAGGCACTCCAACTGTGAAAAACAATATGCTGTATGAAACATAAACTGTGACAGGGTTGAATCCACTAAAAACCATAATCCTAGATGAAATACAGTCAATGTAAGATACAAGCCACATTCAATCTTCATATTTTTAAGTATCAGGTAACTTCCAAATATGAAGATTGAAATTAAAATGACTACTAATCCTATAAAGAAATAAGGCACATATTTCCTTAAAATGTATGTATAAAGTGCAGTCTTCGTTCCTGTGTAAACAGTTGAAATTTTACCTGAATAAAATTTATATGGTGATTCTAGTAAGATTTCTACATTATAACTATTCTTTAATCCAGAAAGTTTCACTACATTCCATGCACTTCCTGGTGACTTACTTAACGCATATGTCCCATTTACCCCATATGTGTATACAAGTTCACCGTCTACATAAACCCAGACTTTATTCTGTGTAGAACGAAAACACAGATATTGTTCTTCCCTATTAAAAAACGAAATCTGTTTCATGATTGAAACGGATTCCCCTTTATCCCCTTCCAACTTCGCTGGTATTTGGATAACCCCTTTCCTTTCACTATTGCATGAAAGATTCCAACCCTCTGTTTCAGCCGTTATTTCCTTCGAACCTAGGAATACATCTTCTGTGTGAGTATTCCTACTAATATATACGATGATTAATAAAAAGGAAATAATAAAAAAAGCCGTCCCCATTACACGTCGTTTTTTCATGTACCCTTTACCTCAACTTGAAAGACTATATACTATTTAGTATTACTATAAAACATTGATTTGCAAAATGCAATCATATCAAAACAAAAAGTCCATAAATATAATTGCTCATATCTATGGACTTTCTTGCTACTGATAAACAATCGGTTTATCAATATATTCAGTTTTTATTACAACGTAAGGGTACGTAAGCGCTTGCGTTACTGTATCACTTGCATTAGGCCCCAACAATGTGGTGTCGATATAGATAGCATTCTCAGTTTCATAAAACTTATTAACCTGTATGCTGAATCCACCAGACTTCTGTTCTCCATATCCTACAATAACATAGAGATACTCACCATCACTATAAGAAAGTTTCATATGCTGCATCTTTTTTTCGTCGATCATCTTTTTAAGTTGTTCTGGCTGATCTACCTCTTCAACAACAGTGAACTCTAAGTCCTTTATTTTTTTATCTTTGGCAGTTTCCGTTTTACATCCTGCTAGTGCCATCATTACAACAACAAGCAGGAGCATCGCAACTACCTTTTTCATGTTTAACATGACCTCCTAAAAATGATAATGCTACTTTTTCACTAAATCAGAAAATGTATAGAACACATTTTCATTGTTATCTTCTACATGAACCGTATAGAGCTTAGTCGTGTATCCATCTTTCTTTAATGTAACAGTATGGGTTCCTAGAACCTTTGTAAAACTGACAGGTGATATTCCTTTATAAGCATCATCAATGTACACTTCCACATTTTCTGGTGAAGATATTGTTATCTTATGAAGTGTATCGATTTCGCTTCCAGTTGTTGGCGTCTTAGATGAAGCAGGAGCTTCAGACGGTTCCGTTGATGATATTGGTTTTGATGAGGTCGCTGGTGATTTAGAACTTGTTGGACTATTATCTGTCTTATCTGAATCCCAATCTAGCACAATATCATCATTATCAACCTCGTCTTTGGAATCTGCAACACCATCTCCACCGGTACTTTCCTCATCAGATGACTTAGGCACTAAATTGACCTCTATCTCCTGTTCGGACTGTCCCACTGTCAGCACTCCAGAAAATGTTTTATAGCCTGCTAATTTTACAATCATCGTATGATTACCATAATTAAGGGTAATTGGTTTTGAATAATCCGTTGCGTTTCCATTAATATATAAGTCTGCACCATAAGGATTAATCTTGAATGACACTGTTCCAATACGCGCCTTGGATATTTTAAATTCACTCATATCAACAGTAACCTCTTGATCTCTCTCAATCGTCACCTTTTTTGAGCCAATAAGTTCACCATTCTGCATGACTACTTTATAAGTACCTTCTCTTATAATAAGATTAAATGGTTCACTCTTTACCGTCTTGTACGTACTAGCACCAATATAAACTGTACCACCTATAAAATCATGTATATTGGTAAAACGAAGCATACCATGACCTCTCGTGACAATAATAGAATAAACTGTTTCTCCAATTCCCTTTATGGTAAGTTGATCCTTAGAACTTAAATCGGATAGGCTAATTATTTCATTATCCCCTACATATAATAGATTTTCCGTAAAACCATACCGTGAGTTTCCTAACTGAATTACGCCTCTTTCTGTATCCATCTTCATCTTCTTCACATTTTCGTAAGTCCATGCATCCTTATCTATATTAAGAGAAAGCAGCTTATTAGTCTTGGCATCATAGGTAAATTCCACGATCTCACCTAAAGAAATTACTTTCATCGAGATTACTTTTCCATATTGATCTTTAACATCTGTACCACCATTATAGCGAAAATTCATCTGTACCGCGTTATCTGTACCTAATAAGCTAATTGTCTGGTTTTCTTCATCAATCCCTTTTACTACTCCTGTAAAAGAGCGTTTAAAGTCTGGGTTACCTGTAGCTTGCTGAATACCCGCTTGTGTTCCACTTCTGCTGCTTTTTTCTATTTGAACACCGCAATAAATTAAACCTGCAACGAATAACACAACTACCATAGCAATTACAGCTTGATATTGTTTTCCCCTGTTCATCTATTATTCCTCCTACGTATAGAACTTTTTCCCTATATTATACAATAGCGCTTTAAGTTCTGCAAAAACAAATTTTTCATATCTTCCTGCTGCTGTATACAGGTAAGTTTTTGAATTGTTCTCCCTGAAATCCAAGACTTTTTACCATTATAATAGTAATTTGTTATTTTCCAGAATTTTTCTGGATAAAGCATAAGAATATATAATAACTTCTGCTCATTATCACTCAAGCTATTATTCCTTAAATACTCTTCTAGTATACGATTAGACAGCATAATATCCCAATTGTTTTTCTCCATTACCTTACGCATAAAGTAGTAAAGATCAAATACTTGAAGACCTATATCCGCCTTATCAAAATTAGTTGTGAAAATCCCTTTTGACGTAACAATAATATTATGATATGTGTAACTGCCATGTGCTACGGTACCATTTTCCATACTGCTTTTCATAATAGAATTAAAATCAATATTACTAAGCTGTTTTGTTGCCTCCATTGCCTGACTATAAAAACGGTCGTACACATTTAAGAAGCGAACCTCAAACTCATTTTTCTGCTTCTTATCAATTATGTATGTTTTCACACGTTTTAACTCTCTATTGTGCTTTTCAAACAATGTCGGCAATATATGGGTCTGGGTAAACGGTCTTTCTTTGGCAAATGTAACATTCTTTAGCTGTTTGTGAAGATTAGCAAGATTTTTTGCTGCATTTTTTACCTGGAGCGTATCTCTTAAATTGGATTCATCCCCAACGCACCAGTTCTTAATCGTATACTTATCACCTTGACTATCTTCACTTATTATCTCATTTTTCTTATTAAGACAGTACAGATCTACATTTGAATTGCCTTGTTCCTCTAGGAACATAAGCAACTGGTGTTCAAACTCGATCCGGGCCTTCGAATTTTGAATAGAGCGAAATAGTTTAACCCCTTTATCTGTTTCCAGCAAAAGGGCCCCTCTGGCTCTATAAATATTCTCAATTCTTAGATTATACTGTCGAAAGATTTCCTCATATCTATCGTCCACGTTTAGCCCTCCCATTAAAAATATTTACCCGCAAACCGGTGTCTATTTTTAATAGTATGACTTTGATTTTGCTTTCATTCCTAATTCTTGTTTAACTTTATACAGTTTAATAGAAATTCCCTATTATTGCGCTCTGGCTCTTCCAAAACCTGTTCTAGCAAAGAGTTTAGGACAACTCCAATTTCCTTTCCTGGTTTTATACCAGCCTGTATTAAATCATTTCCATTTACCGCAAGGTCTTTTATCGTAAATGCTTCCTGCTTTTCTAATCTCTCTTCAATAAGTCTTTTCGCTTCATCTAATCTTAAAAGCTTCTCTTTTTGGTTGAATTCACTTTGTGCAAGTACATCCGAGTATTGCACAAAAAGGAGTGAAAAGATGAAATCCCCTCCAATTTTGTTTAAGGCTCTTCGTATTGCTTCTGGAGTATGCGCATAGCGATAATCATGCCAGCGAATAAGATGAGTTACTGTATCAACTGTATAATTATCAAATTTTAACCTCTTAAGAATTGTTCTTACGATCTTAGAACCTTCTTCATCATGACCATAAAAATGATCAATTCCCTCCTCATCTACTGTTTTCATTGCCGGTTTCCCTACATCATGAAAAAGTATTGCCCAGCTTAAGGCAGAGTAAAGTTTATGTGGATAGTGAAACTTCTGATAACACTCTTGTGTTGCAATTTCATTGTGAAACGCTAATAATGCATTCATACAATGGCGTCCAACACAATCTTTATGATTTGGATTATTCTGCTCCGTTTCCATCATTTCATTAAACTCAGGAAGAATGTAATCTGTAAGACCAGTTTCATACGCTATAAAAAAGCGGTCCGCATATTTTGCACAGAAAAGCTTATCTAACTCAACACGAATACGTTCTGCACTTATATTTTGTATAGTTGGTGCCAAAGTTTTTATTGCCTTTTTGGTATTCTCTTCAATATCAAAACCAAGTTGTCCAGAAAATCGGACGGCACGCAACATCCTTAGTGCATCTTCACTAAAACGTTCTTCCGGGTTTCCAACACAGACAATTCGCTTTCTTTTTAAATCTTCCATGCCATTAAATTCATCAACGATTCCGGTTACATGGTTATATGCCATAGCGTTAATGGTAAAATCCCTACGTTTTAAATCTTCCACAAGATTGGTTGTAAATTCTACACTCTTTGGATGCCTACTATCTTCGTATTCCCCATCTATACGATAAGTAGTAACCTCAAAACCTTCCTTGTCCAGCATAACTGTAACCGTTCCATGCTGAATTCCAGTATCAATGGTACGTCGAAACAACTGTTTTACCTGGTCTGGCTTTGCTGAGGTTGTAATATCCCAATCTCCTGGGATTCGGCCTAAAAGCACATCTCTTACACAGCCACCAACCGCATATGCCTCATAACCATTATTCAGCAATACATTTAAAATATATTCTACCTTCTCGGGTATCTCTATAAACATAAAATCCTCCTTTGGTCATCACAAAAATCAAAAAAGTCTAAGTATTCCTGATCGTAATTAGAGTATTTTCTATATACAAATTTAAACTTTCTCTTAACATCATAATTCTTTATTGGAATAGTTACAAGAGATCCGTTTAATAATTCTTCCCTAACTGAAGTTTCATATAAGAAAGAGATTCCTATATTATTTTTCACCATTTCCTTTACAACTAAAAGACTGTCAACCAAATGCACTACTTTAAAGTTATTTATACTATGATTTATCTGCAATAACCATTGTTCGATGTCTGACCTGCCATCGCGGCTTTCTTCTTTCAAGATAAGAGGATAGTTCATCAGGTCATGAATAGTCACTTCACTTCCAGCAAATTTAAATTCTGGACTGCAAACTGGAATATAACGCTCCTCCATAAACTCTAAAACATTAAACTCCTGCTCATCAAAAGGTCCCTCAATAAATGCAAAGTCTAACTCTCCATACTTTACTTTCTCAAGTAAGGTAGATGTACTGTCTACCTTCATTTTCATAATACGATTCGGATATTCTTTTACATAAGACGCAATAATCGGTGGCATGATAAATTCACCTATCGTTTTTGTTGCCCCAACTGATATTTCCTTACTTC
This sequence comes from uncultured Lachnoclostridium sp., assembly GCA_937903005.1. GTDB lineage: Bacteria > Bacillota > Clostridia > Lachnospirales > Lachnospiraceae > Clostridium_AI. The sequence continues at coordinate 12,819 of CALFNR010000194.1, forward strand.
CCGTATCCGTTAACAGATGCTCCTTAAATTTTGTAATATTCAGATTAAATATCCTTGCTAAGTGATATACTTCTTCTCCCTCACTAGTTAAATATATCATTTTCCCTCTCATATCAAACAATTTAACACTGAAGTATTCTTCCAAATACTTAATATGCTGCGAAACTGCTGGCTGCGTAATATTAAGCATCTGCGCCGCTCTTGTATAGTTTCTAGTTTGACATACTGTAAGAAATGTTTCTACTCTATAATCTAACATGTGCACTCCTTGTAAGCCATAAATTTTTCTTATGGTGCTATAATTTTATATAATTGGATTTTATTTGTATTGCATGATATGATATCCAATGTCAGAGAGAGCAAGTAAAAAAGCACTTCGGATTAATTGGATGTGATGAGCCAATGCGCTTATGAATTATTGTTGCTAGTAAACCCTCAATCCCTTCTTCCCAACTTTTAATTCTAGCACATATGATATAAGCAAATCCTAAGCGACTCTTACAATCGATTAAATCTAATCGCTGCTTCTGCCACCATAACTAAAAAGTGATTCAGTTCTTTAAAATGAAGTACAGCTCGGAAAAGTACAGATTTTCTAATAGTATGATTCATTATACGCATACGTTATTCTTGAATAATTTCTTTATTCAAACGTAAAAGAAATATGGATATATCTTTTTTATATAAGTACGCAAAGGCGTACGGAACTTTCTAATCAAATATAATAGTTCTTATTATATTTAAATTATTTGTTGTGTTTATGTGATGTTTTAAAACCTTACCTTGCCTGGTAGGGTTTTTTCTGTTCATCTTTCCCTCACAACATACATATTAATTTAGAGGGGAATCCTGATTTTATCTGAATTCCCCTCCTATAAAACGAAACTATCTAATTGAGCAAGTTCTTTTATTAGTATGCCTTACCCCAGTAAACCATAGTTTTAGCTGGTTTTCCACAACATACACATTTATCGGATAATTGTTCCTGTTCAAATGGCATACAACGAGAAGTTGCTGTCGTATCTTCTTTAATCTTCATTTCACATTCTAAATCACCACACCACATTGCTTTTACAAAACCTGGCTTATTAGCAATTGTGTCTTTGAACTCATCATAAGTTACAGCTTCATATGTGTGAGCATCTCTATGTGCTCTAGCTCGTTCTAACATATCACTTTGCATTGTATCAAGTATTTCTTGTACCTTTGCTTCTAATTCATCTAAGGATACAACGATTTTTTCTCTTGTGTCACGACGAACAACCACAGCCTGATTTGCTTCGATATCTTTTGGTCCAATTTCAATACGCACTGGAATACCACGCATTTCCTGCTCACTAAATTTCCATCCTGGACTCTTATCGGAATCATCTACTTTTACTCGGAAATTGCTTACTAATCTGTCTTGTAATTCACGAGCCTTATCAAGCACTCCCTCTTTATGCTGTGCAATAGGAATAATCATAACTTGTGTTGGAGCAATTCTTGGTGGAAGTACCAGACCTGAATCATCACCATGAACCATAATAATAGCACCAATAATACGTGTGGACATACCCCATGATGTCTGATGAACATACTGTAATTTATTCTCTTTGTCTGTATACTGGATATGAAATGCTTTTGCAAAACCATCCCCAAAGTTATGGCTTGTTCCAGACTGTAACGCTTTTCCATCGTGCATTAATGCTTCAATTGTATATGTGGAATGAGCACCTGCGAATTTTTCTTTATCTGTTTTTCTACCTTTAATCATAGGAATTGCTAACACCTGTTCACAGAAATCAGCATAAATGTTTAACATTTGAACTGTTCTTTCTTCTGCTTCTTCTGCTGTAGCATGTGCTGTATGTCCTTCTTGCCATAAGAATTCCATAGAACGTAAGAAAGGTCTTGTTGTCTTTTCCCAACGTACAACAGAACACCATTGATTATATAACTTTGGCAGGTCACGATAAGACTGTACAATATTAGAATATAAATCACAGAATAAAGTCTCTGATGTTGGACGTACACAAAGTCTTTCCTGTAATGGCTCTAAACCACCATGTGTAACCCAAGCTACTTCTGGCGCAAACCCTTCTACATGGTCTTTTTCCTTCTGAAGCAGGCTTTCTGGAATAAACATTGGCATGTAAACATTTTCAACACCTGTTTCTTTAAAACGAGCATCTAATTCTTTCTGAATATTTTCCCAGATTGCATATCCGTTAGGGCGTAAAATCATACATCCTCTAACACTTGAGTAATCAATTAACTCTGCTTTCTTTACAACGTCTGTATACCACTGCGCAAAATCAACATCCATAGATGTAATTGCTTCGACTAACTTCTTGTCCTTAGCCATAATTATTCTCCTTTCAGAACTGTTTTCTATATCCGACATCAGGCATTGATTCTACACTTTGAATCTGTTGATGATACATTGCCATCCCACAAAAAAGTGTAAAAAAATAAGCCCTCTGTCCACAAGGGACCGAAAGACTTCGGCGGTACCACCCTAATTAACTTACAATAAAAGTTCTCCTCAGATAGCGTTGCCACTCATACATTGCAATACTATGTATCCGTTAACGCCAGACATACGCTGTATTTTCATACAGTGCTCCAAGGCAGGTTCCAAGCTTTCCGTATAGAAGCCTCACACCAGACAGCTTCCTCTCTGAATACTTTCAGAATGTACTAATCCTTATCAACGCAACTTTTTATAAACAAATATTACAAGTATTTATTGGGATTGTCAAGCCATTTTTCCTATCCCCAGTGGTAATGCGAAAAAGCCTTTATCCAGCCAGTGAGTTCATTATACTGGGAACGAAGGCTTTTTGAAGATGTGGTTGAATTGAAGGTTATACAACCTTACTTAATAGAATCCATCTGCTACTTCCTCACTTTTTCCAAAGTATGCAACATATTCATTTCAGATAGCACGTACATTAACAAACCAATTAGAAATCAGATGATTTTCATAGTCTATGAATTTATCACTATATGTACCAGTTCCAGCTCCCACAGGAATATTCACTGTACCATTGTTATCTTCCATTACTGGCTGAATAGCACAGGGACCATATATTTCAGTATAAATTGTCTCATTAGCTTTATCCAAGACATAGAACTTATAATAATCCGTACTTTAGATAATATATAATCTGATAAAGTGCTTTGATTATTGATGTTCGAAGAATTAATTTTCCTTCAATCACTAAACATACATTCTTCTAACAAATTCCTTGTACCCCTTTTCAACCGCCTCTATTCTTCTATAAGCAATGTTATACGTTCTTCCGTCCCGCAATACAACCTGCTTGCACTCAATTCTTTTTATATAAGACATATTAACAATAACAGATGCATTTACTTTAATAAACACATCCGATATTCTCTTATCTATATCCTTTATGGTATCGTACACAGTCAAAGTTTCTTCCCTTGTTATAATATTTACTTCGTGTGTGTTTGGGATCTTTTCAATGCTGATTATGCATCGTTCCTTTATTACAATTTTGCCCTTTTGAAATGATGCTGTATTACATGCCATCTGGCTTGCCCGATATCCATTAATCTGCACAATCGCCCGATCTATAATCTCTTCAAAAACCAACGGGTCAAGGGGTTTTGCTAAAAATCCACTTAATAATACTTGAGATGCTTCTAACGAATATTCTGGATGTCCTGTGACAAATATTACTGCACTTTTAGAATTCAAGGTACGAATTTTTTTAGCTAATTCAATTCCACTATTTCCATCTAAATCTATATCTAAAATTGCCAGGTCAATGGTTTTCAGAAATTCTTCATCTTCTTGGTGATACTCCGTATGGCAGATAAGTTCTGCTTTTATATTCTTTCTGCTTAAATGTTCTGTTAACACCAGACGATTCACTTTCATTTGCATATCATCATCTTCGCAAAGATAAATTTTAAGTGACCTCATGACAGTTCCCCCTCATGTTTATGTAATTTGTGTTTATCATAAGGAAAGGGAGCTTGCACTCCCTGATTCCTTTAGTGTTTCTGTTTCGTTTCCTTTAAACGCTTTTTTAATTGTTCAGTTACTTTTGGCTGGTAAAGAATAAAGATGCACCCCCCCTTATTTACACTTACATCTGCAAGCTTCCAAGCGGCCTTTGCTGCAATCTGTTCTATCTTTTTCATACCTTCACCCCCTTGACTTCTTATCTTTTGTTTCTTTATGTTAATCAAAGATTAACCGAATCTAATGTATGGCATAAATTCTAGTACAATACTTTCCTCTTTGCACAGGACAGATATATAGATACAGTTACCAAACCTACTCCTTTGCAGGAGGTTTCTTTACATTCCATCTTCATTGTCCCATTGTATTTTTTTACGAGTTTCTCTACGATACCTACGCCAAATCCATGTAACATCTTGTCTTTCTTTGTAGTATTTCCAAAACTAACAATTCCAACACAATGATTAAAACAGCTAATCTCATAACCAGTCTCTGTGTATATCACAAGCAGCGTTACAATTCCATTCTCTTTTGGAAGTTTAGCAGCTGCCTCCAACGCATTCGTCACTATATTATGTAAAATAGAACAAATGTCATTATCCTTCATTCCAAAGTCATCTACTTGTATCGCTGCTGACAAAATAATTCCATATTCTTGTGCTTTCTGCTGGAGCTGATTTATCAGTATTGTTATGGCAATATTGGAATGTGTATAGGAAAGTTTTGTTTTTTCCACATCTTTGTAAATCAGTTCTGCATATTCCGTTGCCTTATCATATTCCTTACAATATAACATATTTTTGATAATAGTGCTGTGTACGGAATAATCATGTCTGAACTCCGCTAGATTTTCTAATAATTTCTGCCGTTCTTCGTTACTGCTTACTTCCTTTTCTAGTTCAAAAAGTTGTTCGTCTTTCCTTTTAAGTACAGACGATGTTTTTAATATGTACCATAGCAATATAGTTTGTGTAAGTTCAAATGTTAAAATCGCACTAGCACTTATTTTGTCTTTAACATACTTAAAAAAAACATTTCCCAGCATTGAAACAATTACTGTCAATAACGAAATTTGGGCTATATTATCCCCAAATAACGTCCTACCTTTTCTCCTAATAAAGATAAAATAGCATCCCGATGCTTCTATTAGCTTCGCTACTACAGTACAAATACAAATTACAAAAAATTTATTTATAACGCTTAAATCTCCATGTGTGAAAAACAATACAAAACTAAGCACCATCAATTCTGAGCCTAATAATAAGCTGAAAAAAAATCCTATATTTATAATTTTTTCACTTATGCTTCCTTGAAATATAAAAATTGTAGTAAGAACGATATATATTAATAGCATCATACTTATGGAAATATTTATCAATTGAATGCGTATATATGTTTCTACGAAACATTTTACAAGAATAAACAAATAGAGTCCTAATACCACTACACCGCATTTTTTCTGGCTCTTTTTACAGCCTAATGTTGACATGGACTTGAACCATAACAGAGAATCAATTAAAGCAGTCATGAAATCCATCAAAATCCACCCCATGACACACTCTCCTTCCGTGTCTTTCCTTACAATTTCGTACTGAATT
>CALFNR010000195.1:0-16030 GCA_937903005.1 uncultured Lachnoclostridium sp.
CAGTGATAGAGCATGATTCAAAGAATCATACCCCAACACTTGACATAGAGCCAAATAAAAAAAAGTGATTTGCATGCAAATCACTTTTTTTATTTTAATCAGCCTACTTTTAATTTAAATTTTTGTACTGCCTTTTCATCGTTTACATCTACTTTATCCATGCAAGCTCCAAGCTTCTTCATTTTACCTTCAAATGCTTCATATCCACGTTCCACATAGTGAATCTGATCGACCAGTGTAAAACCATCAGCTACTAACGCAGCAATCACTAAAGCAGCACCCGCTCTCAAGTCTGGTGCACTGACAACAGCTCCTGTAAACCCGTCCACACCATCAATGATAGCTGAATTACCTTCTACCATTATGTTTGCGCCCATACGATTTAATTCATCTACATATTTGAAACGATTTTCAAATATACTTTCCGTTACAACACTTGTTCCTGTTGATAGTGCAAGTAAGGCTGTCGCCTGTGGCTGCATATCAGTTGGAAATCCTGGGTAAGGAAGTGTCTTAACATGAGTATTGCCTAATCTAGTATCTGCGCTTACTCTTACAGAATCATCAAGTTCCTCAACGGTAGCTCCTATTTCAATCAATTTTGCAGTAATTGCTTCTAAATGTTTTGGAATAACATTCTTTACTAAAACATTTCCTCTAGTAGCTGCTGCTGCCATCATAAATGTTCCAGCTTCAATCTGGTCTGGTATTATAGAATAACTGCTGCCGTGTAATTTTTCTACACCAACAATACGAATTACATCTGTTCCAGCACCTTTAATGTTAGCTCCCATACTATTCAAAAAGCTGGCTACATCAACGATATGTGGCTCTTTTGCCGCATTTTCAATAATTGTCTTACCTTCTGCCAAACAAGCTGCTAACATAATATTAATTGTAGCTCCAACGCTTACAACATCCATATAAATATGATTTCCAATAAGACGGTCTGCATGTGTTTCTATCATCCCCTGTTCAATCTTAACCTCTGCACCTAAAGCCTTAAACCCTTTAATGTGCTGGTCGATTGGACGACTACCAATATTGCATCCACCTGGCAATGCAACATGGGACTTTCTATATTTTCCCAATAAAGCTCCTAACAAATAGTAAGACGCTCTAATTTTACGAATATATTCATAATCAATATCGACAGAAGCGATACCTTTCCCATTAATTTTAACGACATGGTCACTGATACGGTCAACCTTTGCGCCAATTCCCTCTATTGCCTGTAATAATACATTTATATCACGAACATTTGGCAAGTTGTCAATCGTTACTGTCTCATCTGTCATAATAGCTGCTGCTAAAATTCCAAGTGCAGCATTCTTTGCTCCACTAATTACAACTTCACCCTGTAAGGGTTTACCACCTTTAATAATATATTGTTCCATCGTACACCTCAAACAAATTAGGTTATCATTTTATTTCGTGAAATTGCACATAATAAAACTACTCAATTTGTACATATTTTTGCATTTCTTATCTATTATACCACATTGCTCTTAATTGTAAATTATAAATTTAATTTTTCTTTAATTGCAATCATTAATTGTTCCACTGTTTTTCCTTCGCCATCCACAATAATATCAGCATATTTTTCATAAAGCGGATTTCTTTCTTCATATAAATCATAAAGTGTCTGACCTTCTCTTAACACAACCCCCCTTTGCTTTAAATCACCAAGCCTTGTAACAAGTGTTTCATAGCTTAGTTTTATGTAAACAATCTGGGCTGTATCACGAAAATGTTTCATTGCCACTTCATGATATATGGCACTTCCTCCGGTTGCAATGACAGAACGTTCTGCCTCAATGTGTGCATTGACATCTCCTTCTATCGCAATAAATCCATCAATACCGTCCTGTCTAATAATTTCACTTAAAAGTCTTTTCTCTCTCTTTTGTATGATAATATCTGAGTCAATAAATTCATATCCTAAAACTTTTGCCAGCACAACTCCTATTGTGCTCTTTCCTGCTCCTGGCATGCCTACTAAAACTACATTCTTCAACTAGTGCTCCCTCCGACGATTCTCGAAATATACAAAGGAGTCAATCGCTTGTAAAATATCCGCAAATGTCTCAGGAGGTGCAACATCAATATATCGTTTCAATATCTCCTGTTCTGCATCGTTACGGTATTTGCTGTAAAAAATATCATATAAGTTGTGACCGCGAACACATATTTTAATTTGTTCAAGATACTTCTTGATATCTTCTTTTGTACGTATTCGAATATTGTAAGTTCTAATTAAACGTTTAAAGCTCGGTAATTTATATAAATAGTCTTTGTACTTTTTAAAGAGAATATTATAAAATTCATCCTCACTTTTTACCACTCCTATTTTAGCCATGACTTTTGGGTCTAGAAAATAATTCTCAAAGGAGTAATATTTTAAAATTAATACATTTTTAGGTGTGACCTTTGGTAAGTTACCTACATCCTGCTCTTTTTCCCGCTGTGCATAATAACTGCAAAGCTGTCTTGTAAGATGTTTTGGATTTTTACCATCGCTGTCACGAATCATTAAAAACTGATCTTTCAAATACAGTTTATTAATATACTTTAGCTGCGCATAAGTTTGAATATTGGTACAGCTATTTGTCTGAATAATAGAAACTCTTTGAATTTTTCCATTTTCATCATATATTTCTGAATAATACTTTTGCAGTAGAAGCGGCAGTCGATTGGCATCTTGCTTTCCTTCTACAATAAAAACAAAATTAACATTTAACAGGTCATTAGCTGTATAGCCCAAATCATCTAAGATCTTGTCTATATCAGTATCTTCCTTGATTACAGTGTAATACTCTCTATCCAGGACAACCTGTTTAATCTGTTTGGACGAAAAATTAAATATCATATTGGGCGAATGGGTCGAGAAGATAACCTGATTCTTTTTCGATAACCGAAATAAAATTTCACTCGCTGCTTTCTGTAATTGAGGATGAAGGTATATTTCCGGGTCCTCAATCATAATGATACAAGGTATAGTAGTATCTTCATCTATATATGCCTCTAGCATAGAGAGTGCATATATACTTTTTAGACCTTCACTTAGTGTCTTTACAGAACGAAATGTCTCGTGATCCCGGTTATATACCTTAGTCTCAATTCCAAACATTTCTTCTGGATGAAATGATAGCTCAAACTTAATATCTTGTGACTTACTTCCATTTAGGTGGAAGTATCGATTTAATTTTTCTCCAAATTCATTTATATTCGAATGGAACAGCTTGTATTCCATTAATTTTTCTGCCTCATATGCTGTCAGTTCTTCTGGCGTCTTTTTATGTATGACCCCAATACACTCAAAACAACGATTACAAGTCTTTGTCTTATCAAACATACAGACATTTTCTTTTATATCATTCATGGATTGTTTATCATAAAAACGTAATACTTCATTCTGAATTGCGTCAATATTTCTTGTATGGTCAATATGATAGGTCTTAGGGAAAATCTGCGGAATATATATATTATTTTTCTTGAACCCATCATTGTACTTTTTGATTCCCTGTCTATTGATGATACAGGTAAAACTTAACACTCCATCCTGAAATGATGGCAGCTTTGCCCGAAAATCCTTTTCCCACAAATCATATCGCTTATAGTTACTTACATACCCCTTATTATGAAAACTCTCTAAATCCTGCTGTGTAAACTCTACACTCATAGCAATTTCAATATTATGAGCAATATCTAGGAAGTTAACATCTTTCACTTCATACTCTCCTGCAACCACCCGTATTGCGTCAATAACAGCCGTCTTACCTGTGTTATTCCTGCCCACCAGAATCATTGCATTTTCAATATCGTTAATTTCCAACTCTCTTATAGACTTAAAATTCTTAATATGAATGGATGTGATTCTCATATGCATCAACGACCTTTCTCTAATTATACCTGGGATATTTACATCTTGGATACTTACTGCCTGATACGGTGTCGTTTACATTCTATGCCCTTAATCTACTTTTTATATTTTTTCTTGTGTGTCTTTTTCTTTTGTACAGAATAACCAAACTTACCTAACTTCTTACCAAGTTCATAATACTCTCCGTGAGAGTATGTGATAAGGCTCGCACTATTAAGATGAAATTTCCCTTTTTCATCCATGTACTTATCATCTACCTGAACGCCCACAACTTCTGCTATGAACATATGATGAGAACCCATTTCTTTTATTTCAGTTACTGTACATTCAATATTCACTGGACTTTCTGCAATTCCTGGTGCCTTTACTACTTGAGACTCGCATGGTGTTAAATGCATTTCTTTAAATTTATCCACATCTCTTCCTGAACGCACTCCACAGTAATCTGTTGCAAAGACTAAGTCCTTTGTAGTTAAGTTTACTACGAATTCACCAGTCTCTTTGATAATACCATAAGAATACCTCTCAGGACGCACTGATATAGAAAGCATCGGTTTCATTGTATTAATTGTTCCTGCCCAGGCTACTGTGATAATATTAGGTTTTTCATTTTCCCTTGCACAGCTTACCATAACTGGTGGAACTGGATAGAGCATATTGCCCGGCTTCCAAAATTGTTTTGCCATTATTGTTTCCTTTCTGCTTGCCATGAATATATATGTTATTTTAAACACTTTTTGGAGAATTAACAAGGGCTAAATAACTACTTTATCTTTTTCATTCATCATATTATAATACAATAGATGGGAGGTTTTACTATGGGCAAAAAAATAAACGCAAGTTATTCTAGATTTATCAATATTGAAAAAGCAACCCCAGGCATGGAGGATAAAATAAAGACCGATTTCTTCTACCATACTGGAAAATTTGTGTGGAAAGTTAAGTTTAATACGCCATTAGATGCATCTACTGTAAGTAATACGAATCTTTTTGTAACCAATGAAGCAGGTATGCCAATGCGAGCCGACATACATTATCTAAGTTCCACAAATGAAATAGAGATTGAACCATTAGATACATACGATACAAAACAAGCTTACATTTTGCACATAACTACTAAAGTCCAATCTCTGGGTGGTCAGAAGTTAAAAGAGCCAATTGAAGTTAAATTCCGTTTATAAAATAAATTAACAATTAATCTGTTATTCTTTTTGAAGTGAACCAACAATCGCTGGAATCAGCTGTTTTTTCCTGGATACAAAGTCTTTCAAATGAAGACTTTCTCCAGGTTCCTCTACGTGAAACGCTTCTTTCAGAAGTTCTGCTGAATTTTCACCTTCATAAAGAAGTTCTGTTGATTCTTCTAAAATGTTTGTTAACATGAAGAAAATCATCTGCACACCATGTAGGCTTGCTGCTTTTTCCATATAAGGAACAAGTTTTTGCTTAATATTTTCTAATTCTTCTGTACTCATTGAAGTAATTTGTCCTACACCAAATGTTACTTCACCTGCTGCAAATTTCTTAAAGTCCTGATAGAAAATTTCTTCTGCTGACTTATCACGAAGATTACTTCCAGCAGCAAACATTTCTTTTGCATACTCTTCAATCTCAATGCCTGCAATCTTTGCAAGTGTTTCTGCTACTGCTTTATCAAGTGGTGTACAAGTTGGGGAGCGGAATACCAATGTATCGGATAGAATTGCGGAACATAATAATCCGGCAATTTTAGGTTCTACCTCAATATTATTTTCTTGATACATCTGATATACAATTGTAGAAGTACATCCTACTGGCTGGTTACGGAAGTATACTGGATTCATTGTTTCAATGTTTCCAATTCTATGGTGGTCAATTACCTCCATAATCTCCGCTTCTTCAATACCTTCTACTGCCTGTGCTAACTCATTGTGGTCAACCATGATCAGTTTCTTCTTACGGGCACCTAATAAGTTACGTCTGGAAATCATTCCAACCAATGCATCATTTTTATCTAAAATAGGGAAATCGCGATATCTCTTTTTTGCCATAATCCCGCGAATATCATCGATAAAATCATCTTCTGTAAATGTTGTAAGTCCTTCTGTACACATAAAATGTCCAATAGGCATACTCTGGTTAATTAGTCTAGCCACAGTATATGTGTCAAATGGCGTGCTAATGATTGTACATCCACGAGCTTCTGCTAACTTAGTAATTGTATAAGAAACCTTGGCACCATCACACACGATAATACATTTCGCTTCCATCTCAATTGCACATAACTGAGACTCATAACGGTTACCAAGAATAACGATGTCCCCCTTGTCGATATAGCTTTCCATAAGATCTGGATTTGCTGCGGCAATTAAAACTTTACCTTCCGTTAAGCATTCGTTTTCATCACCAACTACCATTTCACCTTCTAGCGTTTCCACAATATTTGCAAAAGAAGTTTTTGCTTTGGATAAAATAGTACTGTCATATACATCCATATATGCTTTTGTAATATCACCAATTGTAATAAGCCCTTCCAACTGGTGATCCTCTTTTATAATAGGCAATGTTACAACTTTATTTTCTCCTAAGATTGTCCATGCTTTCTTTAGAGAAATATTTTTTGACACACCATCAACTTTGCGGATCTCTATATCTTTTACCTGTGTTCGTACATCTGAGATATAACTTGGTGCATCTACTCCAAATCTATCAAGTACAAATTGGGTCTCCGGATTCACCTGTCCTGCACGTTTAGCCTTGTATTTTTCTCCAGTTACCTTTCTTTTTAATGCCGCATAAGAAATCGCTGCACAGATAGAATCTGTATCTGGATTTCTATGTCCTACGACATACACAGTTTGTTGTACGTTTTCCACTTTTGACCTCCTGAAATATCACTGGTGTAGTCTATCTTTATATATTAATAGTGTATGCATTTTCTTTATTTAAATCATATTGTTCTTCCCTGAAAATCCTGACATTATCTCTAGTATCTTCAAAAACAATTACTAATTCACCTTTTAACATATCCATCAAATCCATTAACACCTTTACTGTTGGCACATATAAGGACTCTACACCTTCTACTAATAAAATACTATTTCTTAGTTTATCAACTCTCTGTTCAAGCTGAATATGATTCAGATTCTCGCCTTTTATTTTTGCAACTTGACTCTTCTTAACCACTCCAGCTTTTTTTAGTCCCTTTGCAAGCCTCTTGACAAAGTCCAAATTCTGGTGCGGCTGTTCCGTCGTTACATAAATATAATTAATCTCCGCCCCGTCTTTCAGTTCTGTAAAACATTCCTCTAACTCCGCTCTAATTGTTTTACTTTTTGTGTACTGCTCAAAGATTTTTGTTAAATTCCACTCGCCGACAATAAGATCTTCTTCTTTCTCTTCTTGTGCTAATATATCATGAATTGCTTCCTGTATGGATTCTAGTTTTAAAGTCTTTGTATCTTCGCTTACCCTAAAATCACTCTCTGGTCTACTAAACTCAGGTGCTTCTTTGACATCCTGTTTCATTGCAGCCTGTATGTTCTGCGTGTGGGAAAGTTCCTTTTTCAGTTCTTTCTTTAATTCAACTGTCTTTTCCATAGCTTTGATATCTGAAACCTGTTTACCAAGATCCGTTGTATTATATAATAAACTTTCTGTTTTTTCTACATTTTCCACATTTTCCTTGTACTTCTCTGGTTTCTTTAAGAAAGAAGTATCGCCTTTTGTGTAATATAGATGTAACATTCGTGCCTTCTCGACAATTACACCTTCACCAAACCAAAGCATAATGTCTTCACATTCTTTTATACATTTATCTGCATCACCTGCTTTGTGATACATTTTTGCTAACTCATATGCCCATTCTTCATAGTAATTTGATTTTTTTAATTGCTCTAGAGAATGAATTCGAACACTATAATCGGCATGCTTTGCTGTATCAATCAAGTATCTAAGAATATAGGCATCGTCCGAATCCTTACAATACTCAATAAAGTCTTCATAAGATGCCTCTGCCTCTTCTAACTGCCCTGCCTTAATCTCAAGACAAACCAATTGATATAGAACATGTTTCGATGAATTTTTTTGATAAATCCTTATAAGCATTTCTTTTGCATTATCATACATCTGTAGATTACTGTACACTTCAAAAAATATCTTTAAATCCATTATATTTTTTACTCGCGTCATATCAATGGTTTGCAACACTTCATATGCTTTATCATATTTCTTTTCTTTTAAATATTTTTGTACTTGTGCACACTTCATCTCTATATCGTATTTTCCCATTTCTTTTCCTCCTTTCCCATCCATATTTTTTATTGCAAACCCTTTTCATTCCTTACAATTCTACCATTCCTAAGAAATGAATACAAGAATCAATTTTTTCCCTTCATAATTCATATCCTTTTGACGAAAACTATTATTAGTTTTTCCTGCAAAATAATTTTTTTCTTTTGCACCGAAGAAAAAAGCTTAATTTTTTTATGAAAATGTAAATAACAATTGAAATTTGTCGTTTCTGATAGTACAGTATGTGTCATTAAATAAAGTAAGGAGTTCTTATTATGAATTTATTTGACATTATTGGTCCAGTCATGGTCGGGCCATCCAGTTCTCACACAGCAGGAGCTGCAAGAATTGGTTATATCGCGCAGAGATTACTAGGAGCCCCTTTGAAGAACGCAGTTATCTATCTACATGGTTCATTCGCTCTAACAGGTCAAGGACACGGAACAGATAAGGCACTAATCGGTGGACTAATGGGAATGGCACCTGATGACGAAGATCTTCCAAATAGTTTTGAAATTGCTAAAAAACGTAATATTTCTTTTGAGTTTCATGAAAAGGAAATTCGTGGCGCTCACCCAAATACAGTAGAGTTGCAGCTGACTTGTGAAAGTGGACGTAACTTAGATATCGTCGCTTCTTCTCTTGGAGGAGGTCGTATTAAAGTCTGCAGCATAGATGGACTTGAAGCCAATTTTAATGGTGAGCTTCCAACCTTAATTGTTCATAACCTTGACCAGCCAGGACATGTTGCAGAAGTAACATCTACTCTTGCACACAAGGGAGTAAATATCGCAACTATGCAGCTTTACCGAAATGGTCGTGGTGGACATGCTGTCATGGTAGTGGAATGTGATCAGGAAGTTCCAAAAACTGCTGTACGTTGGCTGGAGCATCTAGAAGGTGTCGAAAAAGTCACCTATTTATCTTTACGAGATGAGAAATAAAATATAATCAAAGGACCAAAGGAGATTATTATGTATCAGTCTTTAGAACAGATTAAGGAAAAGGCAAAATTGGAGCAAAAACCTTTCTGGAAAGTTATAATTGAAGAGGATATGAATGATAGACAGGTTTCAATGGAAGAATCCTTTGAAACAATGCGCCAAATGTATGCGCAGATGCGACATGCGGATGAAGTATATAATAAAGAATTAAAATCAGCTAGTGGATGCGTTGGCGGAGATGGTGAGAAGTTAAGTGAGTATTTCAAAAAAGGTGATTCTCTTGCTGGTGAATATATCGGTAAGATTATGGAGCGTGCTGTAAAAATGGCAGAATCTAATGCCTGTATGAAAAGAATCGTTGCCGCTCCTACTGCTGGTTCATGTGGAGTAATTCCCGCTGTATTTATTACAACGCAAGAGCGCTACAACTTCTCTGAAGATAAAATGATTGAAGCAATGTTTGTGGCCGCTGGCATTGGTGCAATTATTGCTCATCGTGCTTCCATCTCAGGCGCTCAAGGCGGATGTCAGGCAGAGGTTGGTTCTGCAAGTGCTATGGCTGCTGGAGCATTAGCATATCTTCATGGTGGTAACGATGAAGCAATTGTCCATGCTAGTGCAATCGCTCTTAAGAACCTTTTAGGGCTTGTCTGTGATCCTGTGGCTGGTCTTGTAGAAGTTCCTTGCGTAAAACGTAATGTAATTGGTTCTGTGAATGCCGTTTCTAGTGCTGATATGTCTTGTGCCGGCATGAGAAGCTTTATACCACCTGATGAAGTGATTGATGCAATGGGGGAAATTGGTGAAATGCTACCTTATGGTTTAAAAGAAACCAGCGAAGCTGGGTTAGCAAGTACACCTACGGCACGCAGTTTTTTTGAGAAACAGTTTTCATAGATATAATTTTTTATGGGAGAACAGTTCTATTCTGCTCTCCCATGTTTTTTATAGGCAAGCAACAGACGGTAATTTGGTTATTTCTCAGTCTTGGGCAGCACATATTTCTATCTTCAAGGCATTTTTAAAGGTACTTGGTGCTAAAGTGGAGATTTAGTAAACGAAGGCAAGCCTGCACTTTGACTTAAAAGTGGGCTTGCTTTTATGTATCATTACAATTTTATACCTAAATAGCTCTCTAACTCATATATTAGCTGAAATACAGTTGTACATGGTGCCATTTTTGCAAATGAACCCTCATATTGGAACTCTTTGTACAGTTGCTCTGCACTATATACTGCTTTTTTTAAATTATCTGGAGTATTCAGCATCGCAAAGTGATCGTCATTCTTTTCGTATGTGTGGTTTAAAATATTACCCAGCTTATTAAAATACTCTTCTCGTGTAATATTGCTTTTCAGTGGCATAAAGTGTAACAAAAACCATAATTCAATACATTCATTTGACCATAATACATGATACCCCTTCTTCTGGGCGAGAAAAATCGCATTATTAAACTGCCCTTTTTTAAAAGAGTCCTTATCAAATATTGCAAATATCTTTCCATATGGAATATTTACTTCCTTTTGCAAATCATCCCCAAATGATAAGAAATCATCTATGCTATTTACTAATGATTCTGTATTCCTTCCAGTTCCCTTTACTACATACCTAAGTTTTTTATCGGACTTAGAATTTGCATACTCTAACAGACTTTCAAAGTAATTCGGCTCTGTTTCCTTCCCCTCACATACAAAAAGCCATGTTTCAGCACGCATCTTCTTCTCTTTCGATACTCTTGTTTTTCGACCTTCTCTTCGTTTCTTAAATAAGTCGTCTGAACCCATTCTAATCCTCCCGCTCCTGAAATGGTATCGCACCAAAACGTCCACTTAAATAGTTCTTCCCAAAATTCATGTCTGTTCGCACAGAACTATCTTCTTCTTTAAAATCGTAAAGCGAAAAGAGTTCTGATTTTTGCTTATTTTTTTCTACAAACCAAATCTCATCTCTTCTTAAGTCAGCTGAACTGAGACAAATAAGGTTGTGAGATGAAAAAACAAGCTGGCTTTTTCCTGTATTTTTATTAGGGTCTGTAAACAGCCTAATAATATATCTTAGAATTAATGGGTGTAGTTTAGCATCAAGTTCATCAATAAAAAGCACTACCCCAAATTTTATATTGGTAATCAATGTGAACATAAGTGAAAATAGTTTCTTTGTTCCATCTGACTCACTCTCAAATTCAGTGGTTATCACTCTACCTGATGAATCCATATGTTGTGAGTACAATCTGTAACTTGAATTGAACCCCCCATCTACTACCTTTCTTACTTCCAATCCACAAATATCGGGATCAAATAAGGAGATTACCTTTTTTAGTTCATTAAACAACTCCTGATTGTTCCCTAACATAGCTGGAACCATCATATTTGTTACTCTTTCTTCATTCTCATTTCCATAATATTGATACATCCCATTTGAGCTAAACCAGCTATACACCTTACGATACTGACTCTTTTTTCGTCTTCCAAGTGCTGTAAGCATTAATTCACCAGCACTTACCATACTATAAACGAACTCTATTTCCTGCTTTTCTTTTGTATCCACAACTTCAGTTACAAGTTTTTTCTGATCCCTATAGTAAATGGTTTTTTCTTTTGCACGCGTCCCTTTCTTATATTTTTTTTGAAAAAGCCATTCTTCATACACAATCTTTTGATCTCTTGTAAATCCATAACAATATTCCACATTATCAATGCATAAACTCACTTCAAATTCAGTTGGCTGCTTCCTTGCTTCTTCATCAAAATAATAGCTTGTTATTAAGGGATTTTTCCTTTCGACCTCCCTAACAAGCGCTCCTTCGACTTCTCCACACATAACGCCGAAGGCCCTTAATAAATTAGACTTACCACTAGCATTCGCTCCATAAATAGCCGCCACTGGTAAAACCTTATTGCCATTTACATCAATTAGACTAGATGCATGTTCTCTTATTGACGTAGCGGTCATGTCCAACACTGCCTCTTCTGCGAAAGACTTATAATTCTTAATACGAAACTGTAATAGCATTTCTCTCCTCCTCCCACCCTTTTTTACTTCTATTATAGCATATGTACACTTTTTAACAACATTTCTGAGGTTTTCCCTCCATATAGAGTATACCCAGTAGTTTTTTACATATTCCATTAAACCTAACAAAACCTCCATTTAAAAAAACATCTGTTTGGTATATAATAATCCCAAACCAGAGGAGGAATTCAAGTGAAAAAATTACTACAAAAAAGGATTGTATTTTTCGTCCTATTTCTTATCCTATTTACATCACTAAGCTTAACAGGTTGTACAGATATAAGCAATACACCTGAACCCCAAACAACCACATCCCCAAGCCAAACCACTTCGGCACCAGACATTTCATCAGAAACAAAGTCCAAGTTACGCGTTCATTACATTGATGTAGGTCAAGCAGACTGTATTCTAGTACAAAACAAAAATGAAAACGTCTTAATCGATGCTGGTAACAGGGCTGATTACCCAGTCATTAAAGATTATCTAGACACTCTTAAGGTAAAGAAAATTAATGCATTTATTCTTACCCATCCCCATGAAGACCATATCGGTTCTGCTGCCCAGATTATAAAGAACTACAGCATCGGGAAGGTTTACATGACCAAAGCAACTGCTAATTCAAGAGTTTACAAAAATCTCATGGATGAACTAGATGCAAAAAAATTAAAGCCAATCTACCCGAAAGCCGGAGACAACTTTTCCATTGGCGAAACTGCATTTACATTCTTAGGACCTGTTGTGAAGTATGAAGATTTAAACTCTATGTCTCTAGTTGTCCGTGCGGATTTTGGTTCTAACAGCTTTCTATTCACTGGTGATGCGACAGATGAATCAGAACATGACATGTTAAAGAAAAAGGTAAACCTAGAAGCACAAGTTTTAAAGGTTGGCCACCACGGCAGCCGCGACTCTAGTACGTATGTATTTCTAAAGGCCGTAAACCCTGAATACAGCGTAGTTAGCAGCGGCAAAGGTAATGACTACGGTCATCCTCACAAAGAGGCTCTAAGCCGCCTAAATGACGTAGGAAGCACCTTATTCCGTACAGATAAATCTGGTACGATAATTGCTACAAGCAACGGAAAGAAAATAACCTGGAATACTTCTGGAACAAAGAGTAACAAAGAACATGTTACAGAAGGGAATGGATTAGCATCCAAAGACGACAAAATTGTCTATAAGGAAAGCTATATTGGTAATAGGAACTCCCATGTTTTTCATAAGGAATACTGCTCGTCACTTCCAAAAGAAGAGAATCAAGTCAAGTTTTCAACAAGACAGAAAGCGCTCGATGCAGACTATAAACCATGCGGAAGATGTAAACCTTAAGTACAAACAATGCAAAACGTGTTGTAAAATGATTTCTCATCTTACAACACGTTTTTTGCTATCTCTTATTTATCCTTATAAAACTCTAATGTTTCCATTACCACATCAGGCACTGTAACCCCATCTTTTTCTAAAGCACGAATTCGCATTTCCAGCTCTCTGACCTTATGAGTTCTCTGTCTTTCGAACTTGTTAAATGCTTCAGCAAATATTGGCTGGCTCGTTACCTTTTCCCTTATTGCCTTTGGAAATGGCACATAAGAAGCAAGCAAAGCCCTTGCAACCTTATTTAAGCGAATTTCTCCACGATATTCTCTTGTAACCCAAGCAATATAGTCAATCAGGAATACTTCACGATTATTTCCACGACCTCTTGCTATCTGAGCTTTTAATTTTTCCTTCTTCTCTGTGGTTAAATCACGGTTCTTTTGATAGAACTGAATATAATCAACATATTCCGAAGTTAATGATGGATATTGAATATTGTTCCATGCAGTTCCCTGAATTGTTCGACATAACTCCCAACGGAATCTGCCAAATAGCTCAACTAACATTCCTTCTAAATTTTCTTCTGTTAATACAGGGAATAAGAATCTACCTGGTGTATTTCTCTTACGTCCTGTTATCTCCTGCCACATAATTGCCCTGGAACCACATACAGGCAATAGAATGATATCTGGGAATACTTGCTCCATAATGTATTCCTTCGTAACACCATTTTCCAAGTCTGAATATACACGCTCACGGTAAAAAATAGAATAATCAACAGAAAGCAATCTATTTACAGCTGCATTAATCTCTTTAGCTGAATGAAACGCTTTCTGGACTCTACTATAAAATACATCTTTATACAAAAACGGCACATATGTTGATATTCTTCCACTTGCAATACGAGTATTGTACTTAAGCATATTTTTAATCTCGTATTCCAACTTTAAGTTTTTATCCTGACTTAACGAATTAATCTGACTATCTGATAGCTTTTCCATTCTCTTTCTTTCACGAAGATGATCATAGTAGTCCAAGTCAAATTCACTTTTAGAAGGGTCTTTTTTCTGTTCGTATATCTGTGTTAGCCAGTCTTTCATAGAATAAATCCTACAAGGCGCTGTATTTTCCACATCAAAACGCAAGCGGTATAAATCCAGTATTTGTTCCTTGGTTAATAAATTCTCATCTATAAAACCAAAGTTTAAGAACAAGTCAATTACTGTATTTGTTTCTTGTTTTTCATATGCTTTCAAAAATACCTTTTGGTATAGTTCATAATAAGCCTCACTGATACGCCTGCGAATTTTTCTGGCATTATCTTCAGTTGAAGACTTGTCCTTAAGCTGTACAAACTCATTTAGCATATCCTTAAACGCTCTTGTTTTCTCTTCTGTTTCACCAGAATACAAAAGAATCTTGTTAAGAGAATCCTTTACCTCCAACATAGCTGCATTTTCATCAAGCACCTCTTCTTCACTATTTCCTTCTTGAGAGGACGTTGAGAAATCGCCTGACATAATTGCATAATAGGTTTCCTCTAGGTATTCACGATTTAATATCACGTCATATCCCGTTTCTTGGTTTAATAAACTTTCTGTCTTATTAATCATTTCCACAGAACGTTCAAACAGATGGGATATGGATTCCTTATTATTTTTGTCTTCTGATGTATCTCTTATTAATTGAACAATTTGTCTCAAAAGACAGGTACTGTCCTCTGAATAAAGGCACGACATAGCTTCCACAATATAACATGTCAGCTCTGTACACTCTTTCATTAGCGAGTTTATAACTTCTACTTGCTGTTTTGCTGCATAGACACTAATTTTGCTGTCGGAATAAAATGTTTTAAAAAGATCAATTGAAAGTTCACTAGATGCACAATAATATTCTATCGCCTCTTGTTTTTCTTTTAAAACAGATTGAATTGGCGCTAAATCTTGTAATAATGAAATGTCTTGAGTTGGATATCCTGATCTTACACTAAATGTTAGAAGTTCTTTGTAAGTATCATTTAAAAATGTCATCAATTTCTGTCCCTGGTCTTCTAATTCCCCTCGAATCCGTTCCAGTTCTTTTATATAACGCGTTTGAGAAGCAATCATTAACCCCCCGTAATCTCTATTCGTGGAAACTGCCTTTTTCAAATCCTCAAATGACGCAACCTCAAATACATAAATAATAACATTATCTACTGCATAATATGATGCCTGATACCTTCCTGTTGCGAAATCCGCCACTCCAATAAATGTTCCGGCCCCGGCTATCACTTTTGAACCTTTGCCTGCGATCTGAACCCTTCCACGTAATATCAGTCCTACATAGTTTGCAATATCACTTTCCTTGAAAATAATTGTACCTTCTGGTACTTGGTTCATTGCGTTCTTATTTAACGCTTCCATGAAACTAAGTCACCTCCATTTAACATGCATAGCCTAATTATACCAAACGTTCCTAGTATTAAAAAGTACTAAAAGACCTATTTTTAGAATTGACTTTTAGATTTTTTTATTAAAATGGTGTGCAACGGAATTTTCTACAAAACAAATCAGTACCACCGGCTAAGCCGGTGGTTTGTTTTCCGCCCTATAAGGGCTCG
>CALFNR010000196.1:0-40524 GCA_937903005.1 uncultured Lachnoclostridium sp.
GAATGGGATGGCATTAAAATTGGGGGTACTGTCATAAAAGAGTCATAATTTTTTATGAATTAAAATGTATGATGATTGAAAATTAGAAGAATGGAGAGAAAACAGATGAAAACTAGTAAGACTACATTACAGAAACCTGATGTAGATGGAAAGAAGAATCTTAAGAGAATGGAGAAAGACACACCAACTAACTTAAAAGCTGTTATTATGAGTGCAATTGGTATTGTACTTGTTATTGCGATGGTAGTTGGGATTGCGGTTGAAAACTTCAAACCAAAAGAAGTTATGTCTATTAATAAAGAAAAAGTAACATTAAGTGATGCAATGTATTACCTTTACACAGCAGAAGCACAAGGTAATTATATGGATTCTTTCTACCGTCAGCTTTATGGACAAAGCTACTGGGATATGCAAGATGAGCAGACAGGCCAGACTTACCGTGACACAGCAAAATTACAGGCTGAGCAGGCAATTGAACAGTACTTCGTTTTATATAAAGAAGCTGTAAAAGCAGGTTACAAAGTAAACAGTGAAGATAAAAAGAGTGCAGCAAAAGATGTAAAACAAATTCGTAAAAACCTTACATTTGAGCAGAAGAATAAAACTGGTATGACAAAAGGTGTGTTAACAAAAGCATTAGAGAAAAAATACTGTGCAGACCGTTACAAACAAGATACCATTGATGGATTTGACATTGATGATCAAAAAATCAGAGATGGCGTTAAGAAAGCGAAGTTCAGACAGTACGATGTACAGTACTACAAAGTGGATACACAAACACAGGACAAAGATGGAAAAACTGTTGATGTAGATAAAGAAACAAAAGCATTATACAAAGCTGAGTTAGAAGACCTTGCAAAACGTGCTGCAACAGAAGATTTTGATTCCTTAACTCCAGATGCTGTTAAGGTAAAAAAGGAAGCGAATTCCTCTTCTTCCGATGAAACACCAGAAGAGTCACCAGAAGCTAGTGAAGATAAGGATGCAAAAAAATACTATTCTAACTTTACAGCAGATGGAAAATTCGTTGCTGGCGATGGTACATTTACAACAGATGTTGAAAAAGTATTAAAGAAAATGAACAACAACGAAGTATCCGATGTTATTGAAGCAGATGGAGCATATTATCTTGTTAAAATGATCAACAACAATGATGATGAAGCTTATGAAACAGAAGTAAAGAATCAGATTTCTACAAAAGAAAACGAAGAATTTAATACTTGGTATGAAAAAGTATTCAAAAACTATACAGTAAAACTAAACAGTAAAGTATGGGATGACATTACAATTGGTAAGGTCATTGCATAATTGTAAATTATATGAGTGGGTAGAAGTCATAGATTTCTACCCACTTGTTGTGTGTCTAAAGAATAGATAGAGAATGTAGAAGGATTAAATCAAAGTTTGACTTTATAAAAATAATATGGTAGTGTAATTTTGCAGATGGAATTAAGAATTTATACAGTAAGCGAACACATATGGAGATCGCTTGTAAACTATATTAATGTTTGGGGAGAAAGAAAATGAAAAAAATATTAGCATTATTTGTAATCATTACAGTGTTTTTTAACTGCTCTAGTTATGTTGCTACTGCTGAAAAAACGGATGTCCAAAAGGGAATTGCTTTTTTACTTGAACAAGGGTATTCCTATGAAGAAATAGTTAGTCAATTTCCAGAGGATGATTTAGAGGTTATTTCACATGCAACTAGTTATGATCAGGTACAAATAGAATATGAGATAGAAGAAAACACTGAAAATCATGAAGATATGGATAGTAATATTAATAGTAGTAGTAAATTGAGAGCTGGTAGCATTGTGCCTGGTAATAATACAGCAGATACACCTGGAGGTAAGCTAACCCAAGTTGTTTCGGTATTTGGTTTATCAGAAAATAAAGCGCTAATTACATATAATTTCAAATGGAACGAAGTACCTTCAAATCTTAAGACAGATTGTTGCGCCTTGTTATTTGATGGGGCAAAGCTTTCTGAGGTTCGCAATGCATATTATGAATATACGTCTAGAAATTTAACTTCTGGGAGTCAAGAGACAGTAACTTGTAAAAAAGAATCTAGTACGTCATCAAATGGAATTGGAATTTCATTTAAGTTTGTACCAGATTCAACTCATGCAGGAGGTATTAGAGACCATCAAAATTTTAATCATAAAGGTTACATTAGTTGTCTGGCAACAATAACAAGCAGTAAATGTATAAATGTATGGTCTAGGTATTATCATCAACAAGGCAAACTTACGCTTACTCCAAGAATTACAATTAATGGTGTTGCTGTTACATTAAGTAGTAGCACTCAAATGGTACTAATGAATCCTAATCCATATCTTTCTTGTAAGATTAAATAGAATAACGGGGGGAATTTTGTGAATAAATCAGAAAAAGGAATTCTACAGGGAATAGCATTTATTCTTTTTAGCATTTCATGTTTTTCAGCAACACCTTATTTGCCTGATAATGGAATATCGGCAATGGTTGGTATAGTCTTTTCTATAGTTGGGATAGTTATTGTTCTATTTTCCCTTTTTCAAGAAAAGTAAATAGGTGGACAAAATTTTAATGAATGTCCTATTATTGATTCTGCTAGAAAAATGTTATATAGAATGAGAGAGTGTCACATAGTAAAATATCTTTACTAAGAGTGACACTTTTTTATAATTAGGTCTAATTGATGTTAACGAGACAAACAATTTTGATATTAGCAATACTTATATAATAAATTATTATTATTTATTTTAATAATAAAAGAAAGTATGTTAAGATGAACTAAAGATTAGAAATGGTGTCTGGAAAGGAGCTATTTATGAGCACAGTTAAAAGAATTTATGTAGAAAAGAAACCTGAATATGCAGTTCATGCGAAAGAATTGAAAGGTGAATTAAGAACCTATCTTAATTTAAAAGAACTGGAAGATGTCAGAGTATTAGTTCGTTATGACATTGAAAATTTAAGCGAAGAAACTTATCAGAAGGCATTAGGAATTGTATTCTCTGAGCCTCCTGTTGATATATTATTTGAAGAAACATTTAAAAAAAATGACAAAGACAAAACATTCTCAGTTGAATATCTTCCTGGACAGTTTGACCAGAGAGCAGATTCTGCAGAGCAGTGTGTAAAATTATTAAATGAGACAGAAGAACCAATTATTCGTTCTGCAACTACATATGTTCTAAGTGGTGAAATTTCAGATGCAGATTTAGAACGTGTAAAAACATATTGTATCAACCCAGTGGATTCCAGAGAGACCGATGAAGTAAAACCAGAAACATTAGTACAGAATTTCGCTGACCCAGCAGATGTATTAATATTTGATGGCTTCAAGGATATGGAAGAAGATAAATTAAAAGAATTGTATGATTCATTAGGACTTGCAATGACATTTAAGGATTTTCTTCATATTCAGAAGTATTTTAATGGAGAAGAGAAACGTGATCCATCTATGACAGAGATTCGCGTATTAGATACTTACTGGTCTGACCACTGCCGTCATACAACCTTCTTAACAGAGCTTAAAAATGTTACTTTTGAAGATGGATATTACTTTAAACCTATCAAAGATTCTTATGATGATTATAAGAAGAACCACGACGAAATCTTTAAAGGAAGAGACGATAAATATGTATCCTTAATGGATATTGCACTATTGGCTATGCGTCAGTTGAAGAAAGATGGAAAATTAACAGATATGGAAGAGTCAGACGAAATCAATGCCTGCTCAATCGTTGTTCCTGTTGAAATAGATGGTAAAGAAGAAGAATGGTTAGTATTTTTCAAAAATGAAACTCACAACCATCCAACTGAAATTGAACCATTTGGTGGTGCTGCTACTTGTCTTGGAGGCGCAATCCGTGACCCATTGTCAGGCCGTGGCTATGTATATCAGGCAATGCGTGTAACTGGTGCAGCAGACCCAACAAAATCCTTAAAGGAAACATTGGAAGGAAAACTTCCTCAGAAGAAGATCGTAAAGGGTGCAGCAAGCGGTTACAGTTCTTATGGTAACCAGATTGGTCTTGCAACGGGCTTAGTAAATGAAGTCTATCATCCAAACTATGTAGCAAAGAGAATGGAAATTGGTGCTGTTATGGGTGCGGCTCCAAGAAGAAATGTAATTCGTGAAAACTCCGACCCAGGTGATATCATCATTTTATTAGGTGGTAGAACAGGACGTGATGGATGTGGTGGAGCAACTGGTTCTTCTAAGTCACATACAACAGAATCTATTCATACATGTGGTGCAGAAGTACAAAAAGGCAACGCACCTACAGAACGTAAAATTCAACGCTTATTCCGTAGAGAAGAAGTTAGCTCTATTATAAAAAAATGCAATGACTTTGGTGCAGGTGGTGTGTCTGTAGCAATTGGTGAGTTAGCAGACGGTTTACAAATCGATTTAGATAAAGTACCTAAAAAATACGCAGGTCTTGACGGAACAGAATTAGCAATCTCCGAATCTCAAGAGAGAATGGCAATCGTCGTAGATCCGAAAGACGTAGATAAACTTTTAGGTTATGCAGAAGAAGAAAACTTAGAGGCTGTATGTGTAGCAGTGGTAACAGAAGATAAAAGATTAGTGTTATCCTGGAGAGGCAAAGAAATCGTAAACATCAGCCGTGCATTCCTTGATACAAACGGTGCACATCAGGAAACAGATGTTACCGTTTCAATGCCCGATGAAAAAGCAAATTACTTCAACAAAGAAACAGATGTTACAGACTTCAAAGCAGCATGGTTAAAGAATTTAAGCGATTTAAATGTCTGCTCACAGAAAGGCTTAGTAGAAATGTTTGACAGCTCCATTGGTGCTGCAACCGTTACAATGCCTTACGGTGGTAAATATCAGTTAACACCAACTCAGACTATGATTGCAAAACTTCCTGTATTAAAAGGAAAATGTGATACCGTTACTATGATGAGTTATGGCTTAGACCCATATCTTTCAAGCTGGAGCCCATATCATGGTTCTGTATATGCGGTCGTTTCTTCCATTGCAAAAATCGTAGCAGCAGGCGGTGACATGACTAAAATCCGTTTCACATTCCAAGAGTATTTTGAACGTCTTGGAGAAGATGCAAAACGTTGGGGCGTTCCAATGGCAGCATTACTTGGTGCGTATGAAGCACAGATGAAATTCGGTCTTCCATCTATCGGTGGTAAGGACAGTATGTCAGGAACATTTAATGATATTGACGTTCCTCCAACACTTTGCTCTTTTGCAGTAGACGTTGCAAAAGTCGGTGATGTGGTAACTCCAGAGCTTAAGAAAGCTGGAAATACAATCGTATTATTTGAAATTGACAAAGATGAATATGACTTACCAGATTATCAGATGGTAATGGACTTATATGGAAAATTAACCAAACTTGGCAATGAAAAAGTGCTTGTTTCTGAATATGCAGTTGGATTTGGTGGAATTGCAGAGGCATTAAGTAAAATGGCATTCGGTAACAAACTTGGTGTGGATATGTGTCCTAAGTTTGATAAAGCAAAATTCTTTGCTCCATTATACGGTGCGATCGTAGCTGAGGTTGCAGAAGCGGACCTTGCAAAACTTGATGCAGCAGGCGTTAACTACACTAAGATTGCAAAAGTGCAAGAAGAAGCAAAATTCACTTGTGGCGATGTTACTATCACAATGAACGAAGCACTTGCAGCTTGGACCAATACACTTGAAAAAGTATTCCCAACTGTTTTTGAGGTAGCGCAGAAAGACGTTAAGATTGATACATTCGATGCGAAGACTGTTTACACAGCAAAGAATCAGATTGCAAAACCAAAGGTATTTATTCCAGTATTTCCAGGTACAAACTGCGAATATGATACAGCAAAAGCATTTGAGGCAGCTGGAGCAGAAGTAAAGACAGTCGTATTTAAGAATATGTCTGCACAGAATATTACAGATTCTGTGAATGCATTTGAAGCAGCAATTAAAGAATCTCAGATTATCATGTTCCCAGGTGGATTCAGTGCTGGTGATGAGCCAGACGGTTCCGCAAAATTCATCGCTTCTGTATTCCGTAACGTGAAGATTAAAGAAGCAACTAATGACTTGATTAAACAAAGAGATGGTTTAGCACTTGGTATCTGTAACGGATTCCAGGCATTGATAAAGTTAGGTCTTGTGCCTTACGGTGAAATCACTGATATTCAGGAAGATACACCAACACTTACAACTAACAGCATTGGACGTCATATCTCCAAATCTGTATATACTAAGGTTATGACAAATAAATCCCCTTGGTTACAGTTAGCAAAGCTTGGTGGAGTTTATTCCATCCCTGCTTCACATGGGGAAGGACGTTTCGTTGCAAATGATGCTTGGCTTAAGAAGTTAATTGAGAATGGCCAGGTTGCTACGCAGTATGTGGATGCTGATGGCAATGCAACAATGGACGAAGCATTTAATCCGAATGGTTCATATATGGCTATTGAAGGTATTGTAAGTCCAGATGGTCGAGTACTTGGTAAAATGGCTCACTCCGAACGTCGTGGAGATGGAGTTGCACTTAATATTTACGGAAATCAGAATCAGATGATATTTGAGTCTGGTGTGAAGTATTTTAAGTAAAAAGGCAGTTTAGTAATATATTGAGAATAGTTGTTAAGATGGACATAACCCCCCTTTACTAAAAACAGTAAAAGGGGGAGATCATAATAACAAACGAAAAAAAGTTTATATGACTATTTAAAGTCTGATTTTTAATATGCTCATCTCGTTAAATAATGTGTATTTACCCATATGTTTTGTTACATGGTTGTACCTATTTTATTTAGTGAAAAATTTTCTTGTTTCTTACACACAATATATAATCGACAAGGAGATTTTATTTTGTGGGCACTTATTTTGTAAGAGGCAATTATGATATCTAGTAGTTGCTGCTGTGTAAGTGATTCACCATCCATCCGAGTAACTCCTGAACCTAATATTGGTATACATACATCTTTTTGACCATAGTATTTATCAATCTCCTTCCAGAGTGTCGACAGACAATCAAGAAATTCATCACGGGACATTCGACCTAATCCATCCTTATCTAATTTTGCAAATGGCATTAATAAGTAGTCACCATTTGGTACTAACATACCAGATTCATATTTTTCGTTGTTTTGAAATGTAGATCTATCCTTTTCTGGTTTTAAATTTGCTTTTTTAATTAAACTTTGCATATTTTGTATTGGATATTTCATTAGGTACTGTCCACAGATAGAATCTGGATTAATATCGGAGGGAGAATCACCTACCCTCGTTGTAAAACATTCATCAAAAGGAATTACTTTTTTGCAATTTTGCATTTTGAATATATCTTTATATTTAATGTGAATGCTATAATTATGCTCTTTGATACAAATACTTTTTCGGATGAGGTAATATAGAATCTTTATTATTAGGGATAAGATAAGTACAGCAATAAAAGCTAAGCTACGAGTCAATATAATATTTACTTCATCTGAAATGGTTGCTATTAATTTGATATTTTGGAAAAATGATTCAGGGACAAATGTAAAAACTACACTAATTATCCCCAATGCCAATGTAAAGCTATGTTTTAACAATTTAAGCATATCCAAGCACCTGTTTTATATATGAATAGTTTCCAACCTTTTCGCCCTTATCATTTTTTATCCAAAAAGCTTGTGCAACTGATTCATAACCTTTCATATAAGAAGGGAACCATTTTGTTTCTTTCCGTAATGAGTTATAAAGAATAATGATATTATTATTATGTTTTTTTGCTTGTTCAAACTCATGTCGAAGGTAAGAGTAAGTGTTTATGTTGCCAACATCACTGTCTTTGCTAGGAGTAGAAGTATTCTGAACTTTGCATGGTTTTGAGCCGTTGGTATTTTGCTTATATGGAGTACAGCTACAGTTTTCTTTTGGGGCAGATGCTCTTGAACAACTACTGCCCGCTGTACGAGATGCGGTTTTATCTCCAACTATAAAAATAACAGCGGAAGATGCATTTATTTGTTGATTAAATTCTCGCTTTAAGTCACATGGGCGGCAATCTGGATCGTTTGATACACTGCCAGAAACTACTTGGGACATGTCTATAAAATCTACTTTATGCAGATTATCTCGTCCCCATTTGTTAAGTTTTTCAACGACATCTCGATCGCCATTATTAGCATAATCTGCACTAATATAAACGCGTTTGCTCATAATGTTTTCTCCTTTACATTTTGATTAAATACAATTCGATTAACTTGATTTTCTATATCTTGAGACTGGCACAAGGCCAGTCTCGCTTATTAAAATCGATTGGAAATTAGGCTGTAAAGCGTTTCCAAGGAATTCTTGCAGGATGTACATGTGAAAGAAAATTTACAATATCTCGTCTTCCATGGTAAGTTGGTATACCACGAGAATCCTGTGCCATTAGGACTGTTGGAATATTACCTAAGAGTCGGCTGAATTCAGAACGAGTTGTTTCACGAGAAGAACTATTAAGAACAAATGGTTTAACAGCTACAACTGCAAATGTTAAACCCTGTTCTTTAATTACAGCTGCATCAAATTGCATGTTTTTTCCTCCTTCCTAGTTTGATAATGAGAAAAAACTTTCAAAATGATTGCATTCAGCAGTAAAATATATTACAATTCAAGTTGGTGGTTGAATTTGCAGGATGCAAGTTCATTTTGAAAGAGCAGCTGAATAGGCTGCTTTTTAGTTAGCACTAAATATTAGAGAGTGCTAACTAAATTACATGATATCAAATAGTGTATTTGTAGTCAAGTAAAAATAGAGAAAAAATCACTAGAAATGAAAAAAATGAAACAAAAAGAACAATGTCATGAATTGACATAGAGAAAAAATCACATTATAATAGTATTGGAGTATAATATTAATAAATAATTATGAAAGTAGGTATTATAATGCTCATTGGTTTTGCGGTAAGCAATTACAGATCTTTTTATCAAAAACAAACAATTTCTTTTCTAGCTAGTAAGGTAGCTAGGCATAAAGAACATGTTACAGAAATAGGGAATAGAAAGATTTTGAAAAGCAGCTTAATATTCGGTGCAAATGCTGGTGGAAAAACAAACTTAATAAGAGCGATTAACTTTTCAAGGAATATTATTTTGGAAGGGTTGGATTCAGTCAATTTAAGTAAGAAACATTTTAGGATTGAGCGAGATGCATATAATCAACCAGGTGTATTTGAATATCGAATGATGGTAGGAGAAAAAGAATATTCCTATGGTATCGTAATTTCATATGCAAAAGCAGAGGTGATTTCTGAATGGCTTGTAAGAATTGAGAAAAGTGGGAGAGAAGTTGAAATATTCAATCGTATTGTTGATGAAAGTGGAAAAAGTAATGTAACAACAGAGATTAAATCTGGCTCAAAATTAGAAAAGATGAGAATGGAAATATATTTAGAAGATTTCGGGGAAAATATTTCAGATGTATTTCGAAAAAAAAGTATTTTGAGTGATATTGCCCAAAGAGGGAATGGAAAAGAAGGTATATTTGAAGAGATAACTTCTGTTTATGAATGGTTTAATCAAATCATTGTACTTTTTCCAAGTACAAGATATGAAGGAATCAATGAATTGGCAGCAAATTCACATAGAAGGAAATTCTTCTCAACAAAGTTGTTAAATTATGATACTGGCATTTGTAAGGTAGATAGCAAGAAGGAAGAGATGAATTTTGATAAAATCTTAGAAGGAGTTCCAAGGGAAGAAGCAGAAAAAATTAAGGTTATAGTATCAAATCAGACAAGTAAACATCCAGTGACAATGAGAATAAATGAACAAATATTTGATTTGCGGAAAGATGAAAATGGAAATATTATTTATAATAAAATTGTAATGGATCATGGAAATGCCGAAGAACAATTTGAGTATCAAGATGAATCGGATGGAACCAAACGCTTATTCGACTTAATTCCGCTTCTTGCAGATAATTGTAATGGAAGAGTAATTTTAATTGATGAAATTGATAGAAGCCTTCATACGAATTTAACAAGACGTTTTGTGAGTGATTTTTATCAGATGGCTAATAACAGGAATGTGCAGTTAATCACGACTACTCATGATTCACATTTATTGGATTTAGATTTATTAAGGCAAGATGAAATATGGTTTGTAGAAAGGCAGCCTGATCATAGTTCAAGGATGTACTCCTTAGATGACTTTAAGCAGAGATATGATAAGAAAATTGATAAAGAGTATTTAATTGGAAGATATGGAGCAATACCATTGCTATCACCTGATTTTGATATGGAGGAGTAATATGGTAAATAAGTACCGACTAGCTTCAACATCCTTTGAACGAAAAGAAGAGGATGAAAAGGTTGAAAGAAAAAAGATATATTTTTTGTCAGTTGAGGGAAATTTGACAGAAAAGCAATATTTTGAAGGAGTTTCAGCAAATCGCAACGAACTTGGTATAAAAGGAATAGTTGATGTGGAAGTGCTAAAAAGAGCAAGCAGTGATAATAATAGTGCTCCAAAATATGTAGTAGAATTGCTAGAAGAATGCGTAAGATTACGGGAATTAGGAGTTGAGAGTTTTACAGAGGATATTCCGAAAGAGTTTATTGAGAAATATGGAATGACGTTTGTGAAAGTTTTTTTAAAGAATCCAGATAAGTTGACAAGAAAACAAAGAAACTGTTTTATTACAGAGCTGCAAAAGATAGGATATGATATAAAATATCGAAAGCATATTCATACAATCCAAAAAGGAGAGGATGAATTCTGCGTATTAATCGATAAAGATAGGCATACACATTCTCTTAATAATTTGAAAGAAGTAATGGATTATTGCAGAGAAAAGGGATATCAATGTTATATTGCAAATCCTTGTTTTGAATTCTGGTTATTACTTCATCTTTCTGATGTAAAAACGGAATATAAAGAAAAAATGGATGAGATAAAGGAAAATAGAAAGATATCAAATAACCATACTTATGTAAGTCGTGAAGTATCAGAGAAGGCACATCATGGCAAAGGGGGGATTAATTTTAAAGATAATTATTTGCCATATGTAAGGGATGCAATGGAAAGAGCCAAAGAATTTGCATCAGATGAAGAAAGTTTAATTGAGCAAGTAGGGTGTAATCTGTGGAAACTTTTAGAAATGATGATGCAATATAACATAGATGTTTAATAACTTGCTATAGGAAACAAGTTTTTCAAGGTAGCAATTTTCCTCCATTTGTCCTATAATAATCCATAAGCAAATGGAGGTCATCTATGTCAGCGAAATACAAACAAATAATTAATAGTCGAATTTTTATTACTGCTATATTAGTTCTCATACAATTAACCTGGCTCGTAATCTTTTTTACCAATTTAACAAAGCATTATGCATTAATTAATGCACTGTTTACATTTCTAAGTGTTGCAATTGTGTTAATGATTATAAGTAAAGATGAAAATCCGGCATTTAAGATAGGATGGCTTATTATTATCATGATTTCACCGCTGTTTGGTGCGCTATTGTATCTTACGTCAGGAGATAAAAAGCCATCCAGAAAACTTCAAGCTACTATCAACAAAGAACATGTACGCTGGAGAGATGAGTTAAGGCAGGAGGAATTGGTACTAAATGAAGTTCGGGCATTGAGAGAACGAGCCGCAGGAACCTGTCAGTATCTGAATCATTTAAGTGGTTATCCAGTATACAAAAATACAGAGGTATTTTATTATCCAGTCGGTGAAAAAATGTATGAGAGTATGCTAGAAGAACTAGAAAAAGCAGAACATTTTATTTTTCTTGAATATTTTATCATCAGTGAAGGAATTATGTGGAACCGAATATTAGACATTCTTACCCGTAAGGCAAAAGAAGGTTTAGATGTTCGCCTTATCTACGATGACTGGGGCTGCTTAACGGTACTTCCACCAGGTTATGTTTGGGAGATGGAGAAGCGGGGCATTAAATGCATGTCATTTAATCACGTAGTACCGCTACTTTCTCTTGTTATGAATAATCGAGATCACCGGAAAATAATCGTAATTGACGGTCACACTGCATTTAATGGAGGAATTAATCTTTCGGATGAATATATTAATGAAAAGGAACGATTTGGACACTGGAAGGATACTGGTGTTAAGGTAATAGGTGAAGCGGTCTGGAATTTTACAGCTATGTTTCTTGAAATGTGGAATGCATTTAAAAAGACCGATGAGGAAGTAGATAAGTTTCGACCTCATGTACATCATAAGCAGCCTTTTGCCACAGATGGATATGTACAGCCCTTTGCAGATACGCCACTGGATGGGGAATCAGTAGCGGAAAATGTCTACTTGGAGATTATCAATCAAGCGAGACATTATGTTTACATCTTTACGCCGTATTTAATATTGGATAATGAAATGAAGACAGCACTATGTCTTGCTGCCAAACGTGGAGTGGATATTCGTCTGGTGACACCTGGAGTACCCGATAAGAAACTGACATACCGGTTAACCAGATCTAATTATATGCCGTTACTAAAGGCAGGTGTCAAAATCTATGAATATACGCCTGGATTTTTACATGCAAAAAGTTATGTATGTGACGATGAATTTGGTGTGGTAGGAACGATTAACATGGATTACCGCAGTCTATATCTTCATTTTGAGTGTGGAACGTTTTTTTACCGCTCGAAAGCCGTAAAAGACTTGAAACGAGATGCTATTAAAACAATAGAAGAGAGTCGTGAAGTATCGAAAAAGGATATTAAGTCAGGACTAATAGGTAGCTTGGTAAATGCTGTTTTACAAGTTCTGGCACCTCTATTTTAAGATAGATTGTAAACGTCAAATTGATTTTGGCGTTTCTTTTATTTATAGAAATAAGAAAATGTGGTACTATATTACAGGAAAAGAATCTAATAGGAGGTACAAAAGTGAAAAAACTGCTTATTTATATCAAGGACTATAAAAAGGAGTGTGTTTTAGGACCGCTTTTTAAACTTTTAGAAGCATCCTTTGAGCTGCTTGTGCCGTTAGTAATGGCGGCGATTATAGATGTAGGTATTGCTAATCAAGACAAACCTTATATTATGAAAATGTGCTTTGTGCTTATATTATTAGGCGTTGTGGGATTAGCCAGCTCAATCACAGCTCAGTATTTTGCGGCAAAAGCGGCAGTAGGTTTTTCTACAAAGCTTCGCTATGCATTGTTTGAACATATTCAGTCTTTATCTTTTACAGAAATGGATACCATCGGCACATCTACATTAATTACAAGAATGACAAGCGATATTAATCAGGTGCAGTCGGGAGTTAATATGGCATTGCGTCTGTTCCTTCGTTCGCCATTTATCGTTTTTGGTGCTATGATTATGGCGTTTACCATAAATGTGAAAGCAGCACTGATATTTGTAATCACGATTCCAGTGTTATCAATGATCGTATTTGGCATAATGAAAATCACAATTCCAATCTATAAAAAGGTACAGTCAAGCCTTGATGATGTATTGGGAAAAACCAGAGAAAACCTGACTGGTATTCGTGTCATTCGTGCATTTAATAAGCAGGATGACGAAATTGCCCAGTTTGATGAAAAGAATCAGACATTAACCAACTGGCAGGTATTTGTAGGTAGAATTTCAGCACTTACGAATCCTCTTACTTTCATTGTGGTGAATGTTGCAACAGCAGCACTTTTGTGGACAGGAGCCATTCGTGTTGATACTGGTATTATCACACAAGGTGAACTGATTGCCCTAGTAAACTATATGTCACAGATTCTAGTGGAGTTAGTGAAGTTAGCCAACTTGATTATCCTTGTGACAAAAGCTTTGGCATGCGCCAATCGTGTTGAATCAATTTTGTCAACGGAATCTTCCATGGAACTTTACGAGAAAGTTGAAGGCTCGGAGAGTGCGCAAAATCAAAAGGACAATTCTGAATATATCGTAGAATTTAATCATGTCAGTCTAACTTATAAAAATGCAAGTGAAGAATCCCTTACGGATATTGATTTTAAAGTAAAACGTGGTGAAACCATAGGAATCATCGGAGGTACTGGCTCAGGAAAATCTTCTCTTGTAAATCTGATTCCGAGGTTTTATGACGTTACGAAAGGAAGCGTTCGAATTAATGGAAGAGATGTAAGAACCTATTCTTTACAAGCATTACGTGAACAGATTGGAACTGTACTGCAAAAAGCAGTATTATTTAAAGGAACAATCAGAGAAAATCTGTTATGGGGAAAAATCGATGCCACAGAAAAGGAACTAATGGAAGCAATTGAAGCATCTCAATCAAAAGAATTTGTAGAACAAAAGGAAGGCAAGCTGGATTTTCTTATCGAACAGGGTGGAAGAAACCTATCAGGAGGACAGAAACAGCGTTTAACGATAGCACGTGCCTTAGTTCGGAAACCGAAGATTTTGATTCTGGATGATAGTGCGTCTGCACTTGATTTTGCAACAGATGCCAGACTTAGAAAAGCGATTCGCAATCTGCAAAAAGAACTGACCGTATTTATTGTGTCACAGCGTGCTGCTTCCATACAGTTTGCAGATAAAATCATTGTGTTAGATGATGGCTGCGTCGCTGGAATTGGTACTCATGATGAATTGCTTGAAAAGAACGAAGTATATCAGGAAATCTATTATTCCCAGTTTCCAAAGGAGGCGAAATAAGGATGGATAAGAAGAAAAATCAGAAAGAAACGTTTATAAAAGTACTGAAATATGTAAAAAAGTATTGGGGTTTCGTTGTACTTTCCTTAGTATTTGCGGCAGTATCTGTTGCATTCTCTTTGTATATACCAATCCTTACAGGCAGAGCCATTGATCAGATAGTGGGAAAGGGAAATGTGGATTTTGTTGCTGTATTAAAAATAATAAAACAAATCATTGTTGTGATTGGGATAACTGCTCTTGCACAGTGGATCATGAATGTCTGTAACAACAGAATTACGTACCATGTCGTGCAGGATATTCGTGCAGAAGCGATTCGTAAAATAGAAATTCTTCCATTAAAATACGTAGACACAAAATCATCTGGTGAAATAGTAAGTCGTGTCATCGCAGATGTTGATCAGTTTGCAGATGGCTTACTCATGGGATTTACACAGCTTTTTACAGGACTTATTACGATATTTGGGACTCTCGGATTTATGGTGTCAGTAAACATAAAAATTACTTTTGTAGTGGTAATTATTACACCAGTTTCTCTAGTAGTAGCTAGTTTTATTGCAAAAAGCACCTATTCTATGTTTAAGCTGCAATCGGAGACAAGAGGAGAACAGACGGCTTTTATTGATGAAATGGTTGGAAACCAGAAAGTAGTACAGGCTTTTTCTCATGAAGATGAGTCTTTAGAGAAGTTTGCAGAAATTAATGACCGTCTACAGAAATGTTCTCTACGTGCTATTTTCTATTCCTCCTTGGTAAATCCAAGTACTAGATTTATCAATAGCCTTGTGTATACTGGAGTAGGAATCACAGGCGCATTTTCTGTTATCCGAGGAGGTCTTACTGTTGGACAGCTTTCCTGCTTTCTAAGTTATGCAAACCAGTATACAAAACCATTTAATGAAATTTCTGGCGTTGTAACAGAACTTCAGAATGCATTGGCATGTGCAGGCAGAATATTTGAACTAATCGAAGAAGAACCTGAGATACAGGAAGAGGAAGATGCTATCATTCTTTCTGATGCAGATGGCAATGTAAAATTGGAGCACGTTGATTTTTCTTATGTACCAGAACGTGAACTGATCAAAGATTTAAATCTTCAAGTAAAGCCAGGAGAGAGGGTTGCAATTGTTGGGCCAACTGGTTGTGGAAAAACTACGGTAATCAATCTATTAATGCGGTTTTATGATGTAGATAAAGGTGCAATTAAAGTGGATGATCAAGATATCAAGACAGTGACTAGAAAGAGCCTTCGTGCTAGCTATGGCATGGTGTTACAAGAGACTTGGTTAAAGGCAGGAACCATTCGTGAAAATATTGTGATGGGAAAACCTAATGCTACAGATGAAGAAGTGTTAGAAGCAGCAAAAGCCTCACACGCATACAGTTTCATTAAACGTCTACCGAATGGATTTGAAACGATTATTTCGGAGGATGGGGGCAATTTGTCACAAGGGCAGAAACAGCTCTTATGCATTACAAGAGTTATGTTGTGTCTTCCTCCAATGCTGATTCTAGATGAAGCAACTTCTTCTATTGATACAAGAACCGAGATAAAGATTCAGGAAGCATTTGCAAGGATGATGAAGGGACGAACCAGCTTTATCGTAGCTCATCGTTTGTCTACAATTCGCGAGGCAGATATTATCCTGGTTATGAAGGATGGTAATATTATTGAACAAGGGAACCATGAAAGCTTGTTAAAGAAAAACGGCTTTTATGCGAATTTATATAATAGTCAATTCCAGGCTTAGTAAAATTTCTCAGTACAAAACTTGTATTCACAAAAAACAGGTGTTATACTAGAACAAGTTAAATAAACAGAAAGAGATGCGATTAATATGAAGATAGGACGTAATGATCCATGTTGGTGTGGCAGTCATAAAAAGTATAAAAGCTGTCATTTAGCATTTGATGAAAAGATTAGAGAATATGAAGAAAATGGAGCGATAGTTCCAACACATGATATGATTAAGACACCAGAACAGATTGAAGGAATCCGCAAAGCGGGTGAGATTAATACAATGGTTCTTGATAAAGTAGAACAATATGTAAAAGAAGGTGTCACAACAGACGAATTAGATAAAATTGTTCACGATTACACAATCGAGCTAGGTGCTATACCAGCTTGCTTAGGGTATTGTGGTTATCCAAAGAGTGTTTGCACGTCAATTAATGAAGTGGTTTGTCATGGAATACCAGATCCAAAACGTGTGTTAAAGAGTGGCGACATTATCAATATTGACTGTACAACAATATACAATGGATATTATGGAGATGCATCTCGTATGTATTGTATCGGTGATGTTGACCCAGAAGTTCGTAAATTAGTAGAAGTAACAAAAGAATGCCTGGAATTAGGTCTCAAAGAAGCAAAACCATATAGTTTCCTTGGAGATATTGGATACGTGATTAATGAACATGCTACAAAACATGGTTTCACAGTAGTTCGAGATATTTGCGGACATGGTTGTGGTGTTGATTTCCATGAAGAACCTTATGTAAGCCATATTGGTAACCGAGGAGAGGACATGCTGATTGTACCTGGTATGACATTTACCATTGAACCAATGATAAATATGGGTGTAGCGGAGTATTATGAGGACGAAGAAGATGGATGGACCATTTCTACTGCTGATGGAAAACCTTCCGCACAGTGGGAATATACAATTTTAATTACGGAGACAGGAGCTGAGATTCTGTCTAGATAATAAAGCTTTGAGACTGTATTGTAATTACAATACAGTCTTTTTTATATTTGTTATTTCTTCTGCAATGGGGTATAATTGTGAAAGACGGTTACTGTTTTTAGGAGGTAAGTATGTATAAGAGAAATATGGGAGAATATTTAAAGGATGCGAAATCCGCAGTAGAAGATGCCGTAAATACCGGTGATTATCGGGAATTAAGTAATAGATTAGGGAATCTAGCAGGTGATGCCATTCATGAATTGAATCGCGCGACAGGTTCATTTTGTGGGCATAAGGATGAGTTTGATAAGAATGTACCACCATTTGGGAAAGAAAATCGAGACTTTTATAATCAAGGCATGCCTGGGCAAGATGGATTTTCTGGCAGAATGAAAGATTACGCTAGACAGCAGAAACAAAAATATAAAGAACAGTATAGACAAGATAGAAATAATTACAGACAGCAGTACACTCAAGACAGAAATAATTGCAGGCAGCAGTATCGCCAAAATAGAACATATGCAAAAAGCAATCCTGTCGTCTATTCCAATACAAGAACAATGAGAGTGCCTAAGGTAAAAGTAAAGGGAAGAGTATCATCTGTTTTATATACAGTATTTGGCTCTCTAGGTTTAGTTGGTTTTGGTATTACAGCCTTAGTGATGTTTTGTATATGGGCAGGAGCAGGGTTTACAGGCGGTCCTTTACAAATCCTGGCTATTATATTTACAGGTGTAACATTGGGAAGCATCTTTATGTTAAAGGTTGGTTTAAAACAAGGAAAGTTTGTGAATCGTTTTGGAATATATCAATCTTTATTAAGCAAGAATAAGGTCTGTGAAATAAAACGAATGGCTGAGTATGTGAACAAGTCAGAAAGTTTTGTAGTGAAAGAGTTACAGAAAATGATGGCATTTAATATGTTTCGAGATGCACATTTTGATGACAAGAAGACATGCTTTATGTTAGGTGATGATATTTATGAGCAGTACCAAAATGCAGAAAAAAGCCTTAGAGAACGTGAAGTGGAGCAGAAGAAGCAGAAGGAAGAACAAGCAAACAAGGTTGTCAATGAAGAACTTGAAAAAGCAATTTCAGAAGGCCGTACTTATATTCAGCAGCTTAGAAAGGCCAATGATGATATACCAGGAGAAGAAATCAGTAGAAAATTGGACAGGCTGGAAACGGTTATCAGTAAAATATTCGTATGCGTAGAGAGACATCCTGAAAAGCTTTCAGAAATCAGAAAGTTTATGCAATACTATCTTCCGATTACGATAAAACTTGTCAATGCATATAAGGAATTCGATTCACAGCCCATTCAAGGTGAAAACATAAAGAATTCAAAAGCAGAAATTGAGAATACTTTAGATACAATCGATTTAGCATTTGAAAAATTATTAGACAGTTTATATGAAGATGAGGCAATGGAAGTTTCCTCCGATATTTCTGTATTAAATGCGTTATTTGCACAAGAAGGGTTAACAAAAAAGGATTTTGATTTAAAGGATAAAAAATAGATAGGAGGAGTAATATGAGTGATGAATTTAACATGGATAATCCAACACCAACTTTAACATTTGAACCATTTGGAGCAGAAACAAAGCAGGAGATAGTGGCAGAGCCTGAAAAGGAAAAACCAGCAGTTGAGGAACCTTCTTTAACTCCAGAAGAGCAGAAGATGGTAGATGATTTTGCAAAGCAGATTGAGCTAAGTAATAGCAATATGATTTTAC
Source organism: uncultured Lachnoclostridium sp. (assembly GCA_937903005.1). Taxonomy (GTDB): domain Bacteria; phylum Bacillota; class Clostridia; order Lachnospirales; family Lachnospiraceae; genus Clostridium_AI. The sequence continues at coordinate 19,034 of CALFNR010000196.1, forward strand.
AGTATGGTGCAGGTGCCCAGAAGAAAATTGCTGATTTCTCCGAAACAGCCTTGAACAATGTAAAATCAAAAGATTTAGGCGAAATTGGTGAGATGCTTAGTGGTGTTGTAACAGAGCTTAAGAGTTTTGAAATAAAGGAAGAAGAAAAGGGAAAATTCCTTGGTTTCTTCAAAAGCAAAGCAAACAAAATTGAAGCCATGAAAACAAAGTACAACAGTGCAGAAAAGAATGTAAATCAGATTTGTGAAGCACTAGAAGCACATCAAGTCCAGCTTTTAAAAGATGTTGCTATGTTAGACAAAATGTATGAAATTAACAAAACATATTTTAAAGAATTATCCATGTACATCTTAGCAGGTAAGAAAAAGCTACAGGAAGTGCAGACGACAGAACTTCCCGCATTAGCAGAAAAAGCACAGCGTACAGGACTTCCAGAAGACGCACAGGCAGTGAATGATATGACAAGCCTATGTAACCGCTTTGAAAAGAAAATTCACGATTTGGAATTAACTAGAATGATAAGTATTCAGATGGCTCCACAGATTCGTCTGGTACAAGGAAACGATACCTTAATGAGCGAAAAAATTCAGTCTACTATTGTGAATACAATTCCTCTATGGAAGAGTCAGATGGTATTAGCACTTGGGGTTACGCATTCAGAGCAGGCTGCAAGAGCACAAAGAGAAGTTACAGACATGACCAATGCCTTACTTCGTAAGAACGCAGAGACTCTTAAGATGGCAACCATCGAAACGGCAAAAGAAAGCGAACGTGGCATAGTCGATATGGAAACGCTTAAAATAACCAATGAATCTCTGATTACAACGCTAGATGAAGTGCTTCGTATACAGACAGAAGGAAAGCAGAAACGAAAAGAAGCGGAAGTGGAACTGAATCGTATGGAAGCTGAATTAAAGAATAAGTTATTAAATTTGAATTCACATTAGGTAAAAAAGGTGGCATGTATAGCAGTTCGAAAGAATGTTATACATGCCTTTTATTAACATCACCATTTGTAAATCTCCCAATCTAATGCTATAATAGATAAGAATTTTGAAAAGAGGATAGGCTAGTTAAAGGAGGTCTTTTGATGAGAGTCGAGAGAATAGCGTGTGGTAGCGTTAACTGTTTCCTTGTAGAGGATGGAGATGACGCGATATTAGTTGATACAGGCACTCTTCGTTACAGAGACAAAGTAGATAAGGCGTGTGAACAGGTTAACTTAAGTTTAATTGTTTTGACACACGGACATATCGATCACGTTCAGAATGCGCAATATTTATCAAAAAAATATCATGTTCCAATTGCAATACATAAATTGGATTATGCACTCACAAAAGACAACTTTTTAGAGCCATTATACGCACATACCTTTTGGGGGAAAATACTTCTTTATTTTTCAAAGTTAAGCACGAAGAAAGAAAGGATAGAACCATTTCCTTGCAATATATTTTTAAAAGAAGGTATGGAACTGAAAGAATATGGTGTGGATGCAACCATTATTCGTCTGACCGGACATACCAAAGGCTCAATTGGCCTAAAAATTGGAACCAGTGATTTTATCGTTGGCGATGCACTTATGAATATAGGAAAACCCTCTGTAGCTAAAATCTATGGCGACTATCAGAAAGTAAAACAAAGCGCCCAGATAATAAGTCAAAGCGGAGGAAGAATGATTCACTTTGGACACGGAAAAAGCGTACAGAATCGGTTATGGAAGGCGTAAGTCCTATAGAATGTGGAGTACGTAAGTTACAAGATCAGCTAGTTAGGTGACAACATGAATAGACAGAATGAATTAAAATTATTTTACAATGATATAAAATACGTTACTAGAAGTTTGAAAAAGGACAGCGAGGCACTTTGCTGCTTAATAGCATCAAATACTAAGCAGTACAAGCTGAGAGAACCTCGTGAAATAGAGGCATTTATGAAAGATGAGGAAAAGAGGCTTAGTGAGTTAAAACAAATCGTTCACCAGCTTCATAAAATGGCAAAAAGGGGAAAGCAGAAATTTCACATCAAGGAATGGAAAAGCTTTAAGGAACTGGATGATTTGTTAGAATCGAACCTTGGAATATCGGAAGAATTAAAGCCATCTGCGTTGTGGTTTAAAGCGTCAAATTATGACGAAATTTACGATATTTTAGACGAAGCCCAGACAAAAACAGAAGATACTATTAAGAGTAGAAAGAGAATTTTTAAGGTGTGGAGCGAAGACGTGCTTCTGGCTCATAATGTTCGCTTTACGATTGAATATGTGGATATGTTGGGGAAAAGCAGCAAATACTTTAATACAAATTTCTGGAAATATAGAAAGATTCTGAAGAATTTATTTATCGAAGATGAATCCTTATATTCTGATGAGGAAATCAAATTATTAAAGAAAAACGTTGCAACTATGACCGAAAATGATAACTGGTTATTTTTTAAAAAAAGAAGAATTACAGAAGTATTAGGTGAGAATTATATTGGTAAAGAAACTGATTTTAATCAGATTCGAAAAAATTACGATAAATTTTATTCCTGGCTGCTAAAACAACCAGAAGAAAGTCAAATTACGTTGGAGAATTTTCCAGAGTATTGTGAATATGTTCGTGAATTGCAAAAAACAGAATATATGGATTATTTTCAAAAACTGCATGAGTTCATTCCTTTTTTTAATTCAGATATTGTATATAATATGGAATTTGCAAAGCTTGAACAGCAAATTATGGACTATCGCAATGCACTAAAAGTAATTCACAACCAGTATGGAATTTCTTATTTTGAGGAAGTGAAAGAAGTATCGACGTTTGATAAGTGGAACAAGCTTATTCAGAGAGTGCTGGACAAGGAGAATTGGCTGAAGGAAAAGAAGAAAGACATTGATGACGTATTCGGAGAGAGCTATGAAGGAATCAGTACAAATTGGGAAAAGATGAAAGACTGTATACTTGAATCATCCATTGAAATTAATGGAATTCCAGAGAGACGAATTAAGAGATATGGTTTTATGATAAAAGAAATAGAGGAACCGAATGAGACTTTTAAATCTATTGATGAGGCTATTAACTGGATACTGGAAAGAGAAACGTCAGTTGCTGTATCTGATATTATCAAACGATGCAGTAAAATGCTTGGACAAAAAAGAACTACAGTAAAATTAAAGAAAGAAATAGAAGAATTCATACAAACATCTTTACCCGAAGGTTATTGTTTGGACGGTGATTTTGTAGTAGTTTCTGACAATGGGAAACTTAATTTCTATATTGCGGCAGATAAGGAGAAACGTGACATAGAAACTGTATCCAGTCAGGAGATGATGTTTGGAATTATGCAGGTTATTAAAGTAGAAGAGGAAATGACATTAGATAATCTGACAAAGCTGTTTTCTAAGCTTCTAGGTTATCCAAGGAGAACGAAAAACTTGCAGTTACATGTGGAAAATGCAGTGAAACAACTAAAAAATAATGGTAGAATTGTTAGAAAAAGCGGCGGCTGGACTTTGCTAAAAAATTAAAGACTGTTCATACTATCTATTGTAACGTGAAACGTTTCTAGAATCATTCTAGAACCTCTTTTCTAAGAAAGGAGCGTATCATGGATAGTGAAATCGCAATTGCAACAGTTCCATGTCAACAATGGAGTGAACCCTATGATTTGGCAAAAGCATTAAAAGAGGGAACAATTTTCCCAGAACTTAATAAGCCATTTTATATGGGAGGTGATGATAATGTCCGATAGACAGACATTATTACAGAAAATTAATGAAGCAAGTTTTGCAGTAGTGGATGCCACCCTATATCTGGATACTCATCCAACAGATACGGAGGCTCTTTCATACTTTAAAAGAGTAATGAATGAGCGAAAAACAGCCATGGCTGAGTTTGAAGAAAAATATGAGCCTCTTATAGTGGATTGTGTAAAACCCAATGAGAACAATAAAACAGGACATGCCACGAATTATCCGGCAAAAGAACATTGGACCTGGGCGGACGGACCGATACCATGGGATAATGTAGAGTAGAACTAAGTTTAGGCGGAAGGAGAATTCGTTTATGTGGAATTATGAAAAAAGACTACAGTTTCCTGTAAATATTAAGAAAACTGATCCGAAAACAGCTCAGTTTATCATGTCTCAATATGGTGGTCCAGATGGAGAATTGGCGGCATCTTTGCGATACCTTTCACAGCGTTACACGATGCCAGATAAGGCAGTTGGAGGATTGTTAACGGATATTGGTACGGAAGAACTAGCGCATATGGAAATTATTTGTGCCATTGTATATCAGTTAACAAAGAATCTATCCATTGAAGAAGCCAGGGCAGCAGGATTCGACGCATATTATATTGACCATACAGGCGGAATTTGGCCAGCGGCAGCAGGAGGAGTTCCATTTACATCTCTAGAATTCCAGTCAAAAGGAGATGCGATTACGGATTTATTCGAAGATTTAGCAGCAGAACAGAAAGCACGCTCGACGTATGATAATATTTTGCGTTTCCTTGATGATCCCGATGTAATTGCACCAATTAAATTTTTGCGTGCGAGAGAAATCGTACACTTTCAACGGTTTGGAGAGGCCTTAGAAAAAGTGAAGGGTGATTTAGATTCCCAGAATTTTTACTTCTATAACCCAGAATTTGATAAGAAAATGTGTGGCTGCCAGAATGTGAAATAGTGTTAGCAAGAAATGTCAACTTGTAAAAAGATGCAGGTTGACATTTCTTGTTTATCTGTTATGATTAAAGCAACAAGAAAAATAGGAAGGTACATAATATGAATCAAACAATTCAGAAAACTAAAACATATGAAATGGCAGGAATTGCGGTAATGGCAGCACTTATGTGCATTTTGGGACCAATGTCTATTCCAATTGGAGTTGTGCCAATTTCATTTACCAATCTGGTCATTTATTTTGCAGTTTATCTATTAGGTGGAAAAAAAGGAACGGTCAGTTATCTCATTTATATGTTACTTGGTATATGTGGGCTGCCTGTTTTTTCAGGATATTCTAGTGGAATAGCAAAATTAGCAGGACCAACAGGTGGATATTTAATCGGTTTCACTTTTATGGCATTGATCACTGGAATTATTATAAAAAAGGCAAGATATCAATTGTTCGTAAGCGTGCTGGGAATGATTTTAGCAACATTGGTTGCATATTTGTTTGGAACAGTATGGTTTGTAATACAAGCAAAATGTACGGTTGCTTATGCTTTAGGAGTATGTGTATTCCCATTTTTAATCGGTGATTTTGTGAAAATTCTGCTTGCTGGGGTTATTTGTCCAGTACTAAGAAAACAGTTAGCAAAGGCAGGGCTTCTCTAATGTGAAAACATTGATAACAAGTGCATTTGCAGATGCATATAATAGTATTAAAGTATAATTGATAAAATGAATCAATAATCGTTGACAGGTTTAAAAATGCTATGTTAAAATAGTTACGTTCTACATGAGGGAGTAATTGGCGCGTTGCGTGGCAAGTCAACATACTGACCAGACGGTCTGGCTTGTCTTAAATAATGAGACTCATGTATGGCCTTTGTGCTGTACATGAATATATTTCCCATTAGAATGAATCGAAAAGAAAATATAAATCAGGTATAGCCATGGCATACCTGATTTTTTTTACCTTATAGGAAAGTCCTCTGCGAGTCCTTCCCTATAAGGTAAAAAAGCCCCTAAAAAGCAGGGGCTGGATGCACACGAGCGGGTAAGGAAGATTGTCGCTAAAAGACAGCGACACCTGCTCGGCGCGGCAAAGTGTGAGTTCCTTAAAAAAACTTAAGTCGCGAGGGTGTGAGGAACTTACACTTTGTTTTCCTTTGTAGGAATAGATTAAAATAAAATGAATAAGATGAATGTGAAAGGTGGAGACAATGAGTTTTCAAGAAATATTTTTAATCGGTGTAGGACTTTCTATGGATGCATTTGCAGTAGCATTGTGTAAAGGACTTAATATGAAAAAAGTAAATTATGTGCATACTGTAATCATTGCATTATTCTTTGGCGGATTTCAGGCTGTGATGCCACTGCTAGGATGGTTCCTTGGCAAGAATTTTGAATCTTACATTAAAAGCGTCGATCACTGGATTGCATTTGCTTTGCTGGCTTATATTGGTGGGAAGATGGCATATGAAGCAATCAAAAGTGATGATGAGGAGGAAGAAACAAGTGCCAAAGGAGAAAAGCTGGATTTAAAAGAGTTAACGATTATGGCAATTGCTACTAGTATTGATGCATTGGCAGTAGGAATTACGTTTGCATTCCTGCAGGTATCCATTGTAAGTTCAATTACCATTATCGGTATTACAACCTTTATGTTATCCATTATTGGAGTTATGATTGGAAACCGCTTTGGTATGAGATTTAAAAGTAAAGCGGAACTTGCAGGGGGAATTATTTTAGTACTAATAGGTCTTAAAATTCTATTAGAACATCTAGGAATTCTTGTTTTCTAAATTCTTTATTGGACATAATCCAAACAACCTGACATATAGTTATATAAGGCTAATATGTTAGGAGGTTTGGATTTTGTTATGTCTAACCAATTAAAAAGAGTAATCGTTTCACTTATTGTGATTGTGGCAGCCATATACACTTATCATAATGTGAGTAATATGGCAGATGACTCTTATCCAAAATATATTTTCCTTTTTATAGGTGATGGAATGGGGAGTGCGCAAATTCAGATGGTATCAGATTATCTGGGGACAATAGAACATCCAGATACAATAAAACCAGAAAAATTGTCCTTTCTAAAATTCCCATCAACAGGCCTGGCGACGAATTATGATATGATGTCATACATACCAGATTCAGCATCCTCAGGCTCTGCTATTGCGAGTGGTAAGAAGATTCCGACAGGCTCTATAAATTATGCCAAAGATAAAACTTTTCAGACAATTGCGGAAAAGTTGTATCAAAAGAAACATTATAAGGTGGGAATCATATCTTCCGTTAATATCAATCACACGACACCAGCCGATTTCTATGCTCATCAAGTAAGCAGAAAAAATGATTATGACATTGGAATTGAGTTAATAAAAAGCCAGTTTGATTTTTTTGCAGGAGGAGGCTTTCGTGGGGAATATGGAATAGATGGGACGAAAGAATCGCTAAATCAGTTAGTTAAGAAAGCAGGTTATTCCGTTTATGAAGTAGGAAATGAATCAATTTGTAAAGATAGAGGAAAAAGAAAACAGATTCTGTTGTCTAAAAAACAGGACAGCCAAGGAGCATTGCCTTATATAATGGATGATAAGGAACAGCTTGGGGCATTAAAAGGTTTTGTGAAACAAGGAATTTCCTGTCTAAAAACCAACCATGAACAAGGTTTCTTCCTCATGGTAGAGGGTGGAAAAATAGACTGGGCATGTCATCAGAACGACACTGCCACCTGTATACAAGAAATTTTGGGGCTCAATGAGGCAGTAGAGGAAGCCGTACAGTTTTATAATAAACATAAAAAAGAGACATTGATACTTGTGACAGCAGATCATGAGACAGGAGGACTTTCTTTGGGATACTCAGCCACAGGGTATAGTTTATATCTGGAACACTTGAACAATCAGAAGATATCCTATGAGCAGTTTTATAATCAGTATGTGACAAAATACAGAAAAGAAAACACAGATTTTCAAGAAGTTCTTTCTGATGTAGAAGAATTGTTTGGGATTACAACAAATTCAAATAAGCAGCAGGAGTTAGGGATACATAGTGTTCTAACATACAGCCAACTAAAAGCATTAGAGGGTGCATATATAGAGACATTGCAGATTGGAACGCAGAAGCAAAGTCATATGACAGAGAAGGAATATACGATGCATGGCAAAAACGATCCATTTATCAGTCAGATTTTAAGAATATTAGCAAATAAATCAGGAGTAAACTGGTCAACGAATGGACACTCCGGTGTATGTGTTCCAGTGTTTGCAATAGGCAACGGACAGGAATTATTTGATGGATATTATGATAATACTGATATCTGTAAGAAATTAGAGAAACTTACTGGAATATAAAAAAAGCCAGGGTGAAAGAAACGTTCACTCCGGCTTAGGTAGTTAAAGGCGTTCATAGTCATAAGGAAGGAGCCTGTGGTAATAACAGTCGTTAAGGTTAAAACAATACATATATTCATCAATCGATTTGTCTTTGAAGGAAAATACATATTGAAATTCTTCATTGTTCACTTCTTCTATGAGATACTCTGAATCATAGCGCTCGAATACTTGCTTTACATCTAAAAGAGTAAACTTATGGGTTCTGGCAAGTTCAATAATATCTTTTAGAAAAGGTTTGTTTTCGTATTGGCACATAATTTTTTCCACACCTTTACTGGTAACCGTAAATTGAAAACGTTGCTTTGCCAGCCTGATTATAAGAAGTTCTTCTGGGGCATTCAGTTCTGTTAATAACTCTTCTAGAGCAGTCAGACATTCAGAAGCAGTCTGATAGCCAGAATCAAGCAAATAGTTAAGAAGCCCTAAGTCGTAATAAATACTGATGGATGTATTCCTTTCATAACCGATTTTGACAATGCCTTCGTAAATGGTAGAGTTAACGCTGTTTAATAATCTGCAAAATTTTTGGTTCATTGTGTATAGTGGTCAAATGACCGTCCATCCTTTCTCTCTGTTTTATTCATTATTAGCATAAATGTATTAACATTTCAACTAGCAATTATGGAAAACAGCTATATAATTTATAGAAATATAGAAAATAACATTGTTAGTAAAGTGTGTTTGTTATATAATTATTATATGCATAAGAATATTTACTTATAAGGGGTGCTTATTATGAAATTGAGTATGAAAGTAAAAGTGATAGCTGCAGTAGTCTTAATGATGGCTTTAACTTTGGGTATTAGCGTAATTAGCCAGTCGTCATTAATGGATGTAAGACAGACAACAGTTGCTGTGAAAAATGGAAGTGGCAGTCGTATCCTTGAAATTCAGAGTATTAATACACAATATGTGGAAACACAAACCAATCTTCTTACTTTTTTCACTGCCAGTGATGAGGAAGAAAGGCAGGAAGTAAAAGAGGCACAAAAGGCAATCTTTCAACAGCTAATTAAGGTAATTGAGGCGTATAAGGACAGTGCGGCAGAAAAGGAAGACAGCAGCAATGCAGAAAAACTTTTAGATTTAGCAGACTCTTACAGTAATTATTTTGAAAGTTACTTGAAAGGAAACGTTGATGTTTCGGACGTGACGAAAGCAGGTGAAAAAGTTGGACTTCTGCTTAACGAAATGATTACTGAGAATGCAACTTCTAGTAATAGGCAGCAGACAAGTTTGATTCGGACAGCAGATAAGGCGACCCGTTCTATAAACATATGCAATGTAGTAGTACTACTTGTAGCAATTGCTATGGCAATTAATTTAGTCTTTCTTATTGTCGTTCCAATTGAACGTGTAAAGAAACAGCTTGATACAATTATAAAGAAACTAAATCGCAATAAGTTCGATACCAATGACCGCATTTACATAAAATCAAAAGATGAAATAGGAAACATGGTTGATAACATTAACCTGCTCATTGAAAAGATGGGAAATGTATTATTACTCATTAGTGAGGATTCTAACAAATTAATTAATAGCGTGAAAGTGGTATCTGGTAAGGTAACAGAGACGAATACATCAGTTGGTGATTCTTCAGCAGCTATGGAAGAGTTAGCGGCAAGCATGCAGGAAATAGCAGTTGCCACCCAGGAACTCACAGCCAATTCAGACGAAATCTACGGGCAAATGGTCAAAATTGCCGAGAATGCAAAAGATGGTTCTGCATTTGCAAGTAAGCTAATGAAAGAAGCAAAGGCAAGCAGAAAGCAGGCAAATAACAGTAAGGCAGAAACCAAAGATGTGATGGAAGAAATCAGCAGTGACTTATTAAAATCAATTGCGAATAGCAGACAGGTAGATAAAATTGATGAACTGACAGAGGAAATTTTAAGTATTTCTGCCCAGACGAATCTTTTAGCATTGAATGCATCAATTGAAGCAGCAAGAGCTGGTGAAGCAGGAAAAGGATTCTCCGTTGTTGCGGACGAAATACGTGAGCTGGCAGACACAAGTAAAGAGACAGCCAATACCATTCAAGAAATCAGCAAGCTAGTTCAGAAGGCAGTACATAAATTATCCAGTGATTCTTCAAAGATGATTGAATTTATTGAAAAAACAGTTATGGGTGATTATGATAACTTTGTGGAAATGGCTGCACATTATTATGATGGTGTTCATGATATTGATAAGATGTTTTGTGATTTTTCAAAAATGTCCACTGAGTTGCAAGAGACTATGCAGACTGTAGATCACTCCATTCACCTAATTGCAGACACCATTGAAGAAAGCTCAGGTACAATCAATTCCGTTGCAGACAATGCATCGGATATGGTATCCGCGATGGAAGGGGTTACTGGAGAGATGAAAGTCAGTGAAGAAGTGTCGAAAGCACTTTTAGGAGAAGTAAAGAAATTCATTAACTAATAGATATTAAAGAAAAGAAGAAAGCTGTCGATTCAGCACTTGTAAATACAGGTTATGAATCGTACAGCTTTTTTCCATTGACGGAAGCGAGAGTTCGTTTTATACTAATTCATAGTAAGTTGATATATAAACTATATTTTAGGAAGGTGATCGCATGCTGTATTTTGATTATGCGGCAAACACGCCGGTTGATGCAGAGGTATTATCTGCTTTTATAGACGAAACAAAAAATATTTATGGAAATGCGAATTCTCATCATCAATGTGGAAGAGAAGCCAATCAACACATGATGGAAATGACAGAAGAGATTGCAAAGCTGCTTTCTGTAAAGCCTAATGAAATTATATACACATCTGGAGCAAGTGAGTCCAATAACCTTGCGATTAAAGGTGTGGCAAAGATAAATAGAAATCAAGGAAAACATATTGTTTCAACGTATCTGGAACATTCTTCTGTTAGTGCAGCATTAACAGCCCTACAAAACGAAGGATACGAGATTGATTTAGTGGATATAGAACGAGATGGACGAGTTGACTTAGAACATTTAGAGGAACTGATACGTAAGGATACCGTGTTAGTGTCTGTTTGCTATGTAGACAGTGAACTAGGAGTTGTTCAGCCAATCAAAGAAATTGCAGAACTGGTAAAAAGGTCTCCAAACTGTAAGCTTCATGTAGATGCAACCCAAGCTATAGGAAAAATTCCAGTTGACTTAGATGGCATAGATTTGTGTTCTTTTGCACCTCATAAATTTTTTGGCCTAAATGGTTGTGGAGTATTGGTCAGAAAAGAAGATACGATTATTGAGCCAATGATTCATGGTGGGGTGTCAACCACTATGTATCGTAGCGGAACCCCTTCGCCGGGCATGACAGCATCCATATTAATGGCACTTAAAAAGGCATTAAAAGAACAGCCTAATCGTTATGAGCGTGTGAAAGCTTGTAATGAAAAAATTCGAAAGGCATTGGAAAAGTACCCACTGGTGCGAATTAATAGTCCAGAAGATGCGATGCCATTCATTTTAAATGCGAGTGTGAAAGGAATTAAGGCAGGAGTATTTCAGGAAGCACTTGACAAACATGGAGTCTGTATTTCAACTAAGTCTGCATGTTCAGTGCCCAATACACCATCAAGGCCAGTATTTGCGGTGTCCAGAGATAAAAAGAACGCTATGTCATCCTGGAGGCTAAGTTTCAGCCACATGACAACAGAGGAAGAAGTAGAGCAGTTTTTAACGATTTTTGATACTTGCTATAATGAATTGACTAGTTAGCAGGTAGTATGGTGAAGGAGATAGAAATGGAAAAGTATTTAGAGATAGAACGTAGTTTAATTACCAAGTATAGAAAACCAATTTGGAGAAAGTTTGTAAAGGGAGTACAAGAGTACGACTTAATCCAAGAAGGTGATAAAATTGCAGTGTGTATATCAGGTGGAAAAGATTCCATGTTGATGGCAAAACTGCTTCAGGAACTGCAAAGACATGGAAAATATAAGTTTGAGCTTGTGTTTCTTGTTATGAATCCTGGATATAATGAGATAAACAAACAAACGATTATAAACAACGCAAAACTTTTAAATATTCCGATTACCATGTTTGAAACACAGATTTTTGATATTGTGGCAGAAGTAGATGAAAGTCCTTGTTATCTTTGTGCAAGAATGAGAAGAGGACACTTATACAAACATGCCAAAGAGCTAGGATGCAATAAAATTGCCCTAGGACACCATTTCAACGATGTGGTAGAAACAGTGCTTATGGGAATGTTCTATGGAGGACAAGTGCAGACGATGATGCCAAAACTTCATAGCAAGAATTTCGAAGGCATGGAATTAATCCGTCCGATGTATCTGATTGAAGAGGATGACATTATCGCATGGAAAACCTATCATGAACTTACATTTATTCAGTGTGCATGCAGATTTACAGAAAACTGCAGCATCTGCGATAATGGCGGTGGTGGTTCGAAACGTCAGGAAATGAAAGTATTAATTAAAAAGTTAAAGAAAAATAACCCGAACATTGATAAAAATATTTTTAGAAGTATGCATAATGTAAATTTAGATACGCTGATTGGGTATCATACCGCCACAGAGCAGTACAATTTCCTTGATACGTATCAAGAAAGATAGAAGGTGAACGTTATATGAAGGTATCTTCAAAAGGAAAATATGCAGTACGATTCATGTTAGATCTAGCAGTAAATGACGTTGGTGAATACATTCCTTTAAAAGCAATTTCATCAAGACAGGAGCTGTCAGAAAAGTTTTTGGAACAGACCAGTTCTCTTTTATGTAAGGCAGGACTGGTCAAAAGTACTCGTGGCTCCAATGGCGGTTATAGGCTTGCCAAGAGACCAGAAAATTACACTATAGGAATGATTCTTCGTTTAACCGAAAGCACTCTTATGGAAGAATACGAAAGTAGAGAAGACCAGGTTTCCGGTTATACCAATGAAGCAACAGTCGATTTGATGTTTCAGATGATGTCAGAGAAAATTACAGCATGCATGAATGAAATGACATTGCAGGATTTAGTAGAGATGTATCAGAATACAAGGTTTGATGATTATGTAATTTAGAAAAATCTTTCATTTAATTGGAAATGAGGAATTGCGAAATGGCTAAAAAAACAGTATACTTATACTATTATGGTTCGAATCAATGTGAAAATCCGAGTTTTTAGATGGAGGAGATTATGAAAGATTTAGACTTAAGGAAAAAAATAATCGTCATAACTTATGCTGCACTGCTGTTATTCGTGGTTATGAAATTCGATTTCGTAAGAGGAATACTAGGTGATGTGACACATATCTTGTCGCCATTCTTCTTGGGGATTGTTCTTGCATTTGTCTTAAATAAACCGATGTGTTTTTTCGAAAGACTGCTTAGTAAAAAAATAAAGAAAAAAGGTTCTGTAAGAGGGTTATCCATTACGATATCCTTTCTGATTTTCTTGCTAGTTATAGTAGCGGTGTTCTGGTTCATCGTTCCACAGCTTATAATCAATGCGAATATGTTCATTTCACGTACTACAATTTATATAAACCGAATCGAGAGATGGATTAACGATTTGAATTATAAATATAATCTGCAGAGTGTAGATTTAGAGAAGCTATTTGGACAGCTGACAGATGTAATTCAGTCAGTATCTACATTTGTGGTAAATTACATTGGTGATATTGTTCCAAGGTTAATTACCGTAACAACCAACCTGGTAAGTTTTATTTTCAATCTGGTTATTACCATTGTTTTTGCCATTAATCTTCTTGCTGCAAAAGAAACCATTTTGAAGCAGATCGGTCAATTGAACCGTGCATATATTCCAGAAAAATACGCTGCAAAGAATGAAAAGGTTGCAACAATTGTCAATGATATTTTTGGAAAATACTTAATTGGCCAGGTAACAGAAGCATGTATTCTTGGTGGTTTGTGCTTTATTGGCATGAAGATCTTCCGTTTCGATTATGCAATATTAATCAGTACTTTGATCGCAGTGACTGCATTGATTCCAGTTGCAGGAGCTTGGATTGGTGGAGGGTTGTCATTCCTTCTATTAGCACTTGTTTCTCCTTTGAATGCAATCATGTTCTTTATTTATTTAACCGTTTTACAACAGTTAGAAAACAATTTAATTTATCCAAGAGTCGTTGGAAGTTCCATTGGTCTTCCAGGAATCTGGGTTATTTTTGCAGTTACTGTTGGTGGTGGTTTGTTTGGACTTCCAGGTATTATGCTTAGTGTACCTACTATGTCTGTAATCTATGCATTAGTGGGAGAAAATGCAAAGAATCGTTTGAAACGTAAGGCTAGTAAATAACGGTAAGGAATAAAATAATCAAATTTTATGAATAAAAACCTTCTTTGCGGTAAAATATTAATAATTCTTTCGCACAGGAGGTTTTTTGATAAAGAAAAGAAAAAACGAGAACGCAAGAAACAGGATTGTAGAATTGTTGATTTTTATTATGTTTTAGAATATTTTTTTCAATGTAATGATAACGCAAATGTTTATTATTATAATGCAGAAAATGCTGAAGGGAAAATTACGAATGATGGGATAATCAACGGATTAAATTGGATGGTAAAAAACTCTGTAAAAAAGGTAAACATAAGTCTTAGTAACAAAAAAAAGTATTTGGAACTGGAAAAATGGATAGACGAACATAAAGATACTATAAAAGTATTTGCTAGTTATAATAATGTGCATAACACGAATGATTATCCAGCAATGTTTAAAAATGTATATGCATCAGGGACAGACAGTAATATAGACTATAAGAGTATTGATTTTCATTACAGAAGTAATAGAATTGTCATGTGTCATGGTTTAAAAAGAATAATGTTATATCGGGGGAATTCCTTTCTATCAGTTTATTCAATGATGAAAAATTAGTATCATTTATTTTGTAAAAGAAGGAGAGATACAAATGAAAATATTGGTGGATTATGGATATTATGCAGACATCTTAGAATGTCCAACTGAAATTGGGGAACAAATAAATCAATTACAGTATAAATTTGACAAATGGCTGGTTGAACATAAAAATGAACATAATTTGTGGTTTCATGATGAAATAGAAGGAGATATCTTAAGTTTCGGAGCACAAGACTTTGCAGATTGGATAAATAAATACTATATAAAAGACTTGAAAAATAAAGTTACGATAATAGCTACTCAAATTCGACCTTCGAAAGAAGAAAGGCGATTGCCCATAATTTATATATAATATGTCAGTACTAAGTATGGTTATTCAGAGTGTTAAAGTAAGTAGCGGTGAGGAAAAAAGACTTTTCGTAATAAAATAACCCCTCGCCACTGTCTAGTAAGTGAACTAATTGAAGAATATGGCATACTATGCTATAATGTATTGAGATTCTGTTAGAACATAGTAAGGTATTGCTTTATAAGTACAATCTGTATGTGCATAGGCAGTATCTTACTATCTGATTCAATGGAGGTAAATATGGAAAAGTATAAAATCTTAGTAAAGGGTATTGTACAGCACGATGATAAATACTTACTTGTAAAACGCTGGTATGACGACAGAATAGAAGATCCTTACCAATGGGAGTTTTTAGATGGTCAGGTTATATTTGGGGAATCTCCTGATAAGGCTGTTGTACGAATTGTAGCAGATAAAACTGGAATTGATGCTTACATAGGTAAAATTATGTACACATGGTCTTTCATGATGGGAGATGTATGTAATATAGGCTTGTCTTATTTATTGGAGACAGCCCATGAAGAGGTTGTATTGTCCGAAGACCTGATTGAATATAAGTGGGTTACAAAAGATGAGATCAAACAGTACATTACGAATCCAAGTGTACTAAAAGATATAGAAAAAAGCCTAACAGGCGAACTATAACATACAACAGAATATAAGAAAGGCTTGGTAGAATATGATTAACAAATTAGTGAAGAAAATTGAAGAGTTACAGGCACCAATTGTAGTAGGGTTAGACCCAATGCTTAACTATGTTCCAGAACATGTAAAAGCAAAAGCATTTGCAGAGTATGGAGAGACTTTAGAAGGTGCGGGAGAAGCGATCTGGCAGTTTAACAAAGCAATTGTAGATGCAACTTGTGATTTGATTCCAGCAGTTAAACCTCAGATTGCCATGTATGAGCAGTTTGGAATTCCTGGTTTACAGGCATTTAAGAAAACGGTAGATTACTGTAAAGGAAAAGATTTAGTCGTAATTGGTGATATCAAACGTGGTGATATTGGTTCTACTTCAGGCGCTTATGCAACTGCTCATGTTGGTCAGGTTCAGGTTGGAAAAAACAAATTCCGTGCGTTCGATGAGGACTTTGTTACAGTGAATCCTTACCTTGGATCGGATGGTGTAAAACCATTTATTGATGTATGTAAGGAAGAAAAAAAAGGTATTTTCGTACTTGTTAAGACATCCAATCCATCCAGTGGAGAATTCCAGGATCGTTTAGTGGAAGGAAAGCCTTTATATGAATTAGTTGGAAAAATGGTTGATGAATGGGGTCAGTCTCATATGGGTGACGCTTACAGCTATGTAGGTGCAGTAGTGGGAGCTACTTATCCTGAGATGGGTAAAGTGTTAAGAAAATTAATGCCAAAAACTTATATTCTAGTACCTGGTTATGGTGCCCAAGGCGGTAAAGCAAAAGATTTAGTTCCGTATTTTAACAAAGATGGTTTGGGAGCCATTGTTAACTCTTCCAGAGGAATTATAGCAGCATATAAGCAGGCCAAATATGAGAAGTTTGGTCCGGAGGCGTTTGATGCAGCGTCCAGACAAGCAGTTCTTGATATGAAAGAAGATTTACTTGGTGCATTGGCAGGTAAGTAAATGTAATGTCTTTTGAATAAAGTAAATGAAATAAAATAGAGGGAAGTAACGGATGTGACTGTTACTTCCCTCTATGATTATTCGCTCTTTGCAATTTTTCTAATCTGTAAAATACCAGCATTTACTGCAGGAATCATTAATATTAGGATAGTTAAAATCCCCTCTATTCCAATATAACCGATGTTATAAGTGAAGGAATACCAGAATACATTTTGGTCTCCAGCATATTCGGCAAAGAAGATAACACCACTTAACACTGCAAAGAAGAGTCGTCCTGTAATTCCTAAGAGATAACCTTTTATTAAACCATATTTGGATTTGGAAAATACACCACTAAGTCCTAAAGCACCAAATGCAAGTGGGTAGTCTACTAGAATCTGAACAGGATGTACAAAGTATGGTTTCACAATGAGCTGTAGAAGACCATATGCAATACCTGTTATAATTCCGGTGTATGTACCGTACAGATATCCGACAAAAGTGATAAAGAACATACTCATAAAGGTAATCGAACCACCCATTGGAGCTTCAAATAATTTAACAAAAGATAAGGCAAATGCCAGTGCCATGCAAACTGAGCAAAAAGCAAGTTCTCTAGTATTGATTTTGTGAGAATCTTTTTTGCTGTGGAGGGTAGAAGCAAGCAGCAATATAATTAAAATTAATGCAATAAAAAGTATATAGCCGGGTGTCTTCAGACGACCACCATCTTTATTTAACTCTAAAAAGTGTTGAAACATAAAAAAACCTCCTGTGTAGCTTGTAACCGCATGGGGAGGAATCTAAAAATGCTTCCTTACGCCAGAATTATCTGGATCAAGTAATAAGGGTCAGTGAAAATCACTTCTCAGCGAATGCTCCCCTAGCAGTAACATTATTATTAACAAACAAACTATAACAGGAAATGAGAAGGTTGTCAAATGGTGTTATATTTACTATAATTTAAACGTATAAAAAATATGAAGAATAGGATGGAAATCATGGCAGAAAAAGTAAAAGCACAAGCTGTAGTGATAAGCATGGAACAGCTTGCAGGTGACATTTACAGCTTATGGATTAAGGAACAGACGATAGCCAATCAGGCAAAAGCAGGGCAATTCATTTCTTTTTTTAGCAAGGATGGAAGCAAATTATTGCCTCGCCCAATCAGCATTTGTGAAATAGATAAAGCCAATGGTGCTCTTCGAGTTGTATTTCGAGTTGTTGGATTCGGAACAAAAGAATTTTCTCAGTTAAAAGAGGGCGAAACAGTAGATGTGATGGGACCTTTAGGAAATGGCTATACATTTGAAGGGAAAAAAGCCTTACTAATTGGTGGCGGAATCGGTATCCCACCAATGCTAGAACTTGCAAAATCCCTCTCTATTGAAAAAAGTATTGTGTTAGGCTACCGTACCAATGACTTATTCTTAAAAAATGATTTTGAAACATATGGAGACGTTTACGTTTCTACGGAAGATGGCACAGCAGGTACAAAAGGTAACGTAATTGATGCTATCAAGGAACATAACATAGATGCAGATATTATCTTCGCATGCGGTCCAACTCCAATGCTTAAGGGAGTGAAAGCATATGCTGCCGAACATGGTATTAAGGCACAGCTTTCACTTGAAGAAAAAATGGCTTGTGGAATTGGTGCCTGTCTAGCATGTGTCTGTAAGTCAAAAGAAAAAGATCACCATTCCAATGTGAATAATAAACGTGTCTGCAAAGATGGTCCAGTTTTCTACGCAGATGAAATTGATGAATTTTAAGCAGAACAGGAGAGAACGGTATGAATATGAAAGTAAATCTTGCAGGAGTAGAACTGAATAATCCTGTTATGACAGCTTCTGGTACTTTTGGTTCTGGAGCAGAGTATAGTGAATTTGTTGATTTGAATAAGCTAGGTGCAGTGGTTACAAAGGGAGTTGCCAATGTTCCATGGCAAGGTAATCCTACTCCGAGGATTGCAGAAACATATGGCGGAATGATTAATGCAGTAGGTCTTCAGAATCCTGGTATTGACTTATTTATAGAACGTGATATTCCATTTCTTAGGAAATATGATACGAAGATCATCGTAAATGTATGTGGAAGAACAACAGAAGATTATTGTGAAGTGGTAGAACGCTTGGCTGATCAGCCTGTTGATATGCTGGAAATTAACATTTCTTGTCCCAACGTGAAAGAGGGAGGAATCGCCTTTGGACAGAATCCTAAGGCGGTTGAAGCTATCACAAAGGAGATTAAGAAAATTGCAAAGCAGCCAGTGATTATGAAGTTAAGCCCAAATGTAACAGATATTACGGAAACAGCCAAAGCGGCTGAAGCAGGCGGAGCAGATGTACTTTCTTTGATTAATACTTTAACAGGAATGAAAATTGACATTAACAGAAGAACATTTGCAGTTGCTAATAAAACTGGAGGGTTATCCGGTCCAGCAATCAAACCAGTTGCAGTACGTATGGTTTATCAGGTTGCACAAGCTGTTAAGGTTCCGATTATCGGTATGGGTGGAATTATGACAGGTGAAGATGCCATTGAATTTATGATGGCAGGGGCTACTGCAGTGTCGGTGGGAACCGCTAATTTCCACAATCCGAGAGCAACAATGGACATTCTTGCTGGGATGGAGTCATTTATGAAGCTACATAATGTAAATGACGTGTGTGAGTTTATAGGGTGCGTAAAATAAACAGATATAGACTTAGTGCAACCTTTCTAATAGTTGCAAGATAGAAATGGGAATGTTATAATATTCTAAATGTGTTTGAATAAACCAGTTGCGGTTTGTACTAGAAGCTGGTAGCACAAAAGAGTATAGATAAAAAAGTCACACTATGACAGAATTGAGGAGAATTGAAGATGGAACAATATAAGAAGGAATTTATAGAATTTATGGTAGATTCTAATGTGTTGAAGTTTGGAGATTTTGTAACTAAGAGTGGAAGAAAGACCCCATTTTTCATTAACACAGGGTTTTATCGTACAGGTTCACAGCTTCGTAAATTAGGCCAGTACTATGCAAAAGCAATTAAAGAAAAATTTGGAACTGATTTTGATGTATTGTTTGGACCAGCTTATAAGGGAATTCCACTAAGTGTTGCCACTTCAATGGCTCTAAACGAGTTCTATGAAAAAGACATTCGTTACTGTTCAAACCGTAAGGAAGAAAAAGACCATGGTGATACAGGTATTTTACTTGGCAGTCCTATAAATGATGGAGATCGCATCGTTATGATTGAAGATGTTACAACATCTGGTAAATCTATTCGTGAAACTATGCCTATTATCAAGGCACAGGGCAAAGTACAGGTGCTAGGTCTTGTTGTTTCTGTAAATCGTATGGAAAGAGGAACTGGCGAGAAAAGTGCGTTGGATGAGATAGAAGAAACGTATGGAATGAAAGCAACAGCGATTGTTTCGATGGAAGAAGTAGTGGAACACTTATACAATAAACCTTATAAGGGTAAAATAGTGATTGACGATAAGATAAAGGCAGCAATTGATGCCTACTATGAAGAATATGGCGTAAGATAGCTTGGAGGGATTTTATGAATGAAAAAGTCTATAGTACTATGAAATCTACTGGAGTAGTGAATATCGTCTTCGGTATTGTTACAATTGTCATGGGAATTGCAACAGGAATTGTTATGCTTGTATGTGGTGCTAGACTATTAAAGCGTAAGTCAGAAGTTATGTTCTAAATGTCGAAAATGCTAATATAATGAAAAACGAAAATCAAATTACCCTATTTACATTCTGGTGTGAATAGGGTATTATTATCTACACAAGAAATGTTCTATTTCTTATTTTCTATTAATTCTAAGTAATTTCTATTTTTTTACCCATTATTTAATGTGTAATACCAGTGATGAAACAAACCATGAGTGTTTTACGTGAGAAAGGAGTTTCAGAATGAAAGTAGCATTTTGGAGTAACAGTAGTGGAAGGGCAGGCACGACCAGCAATATGGTTTGCATCAGTATATTGTGTGCTATGCTGGAACGTAAGAAGTCCGTATTGTTTGAGAATCATTATAGTCTCAATGGATTGGAACAAGCTTTTGTTCATGGAAAGGAAAAGCGTATGAGTATACTGAAAGAAGAATTTGCGTATTACGATCAGCGAGGTTTAGATGGATTAATTCGGCGGGTTCATTCTAATTATACATATGAGGAGATTATGGAAGATGTGTCTATGAAGTTTTTGGATAATATGCTTTATTATTTACCAAAAAGTCATGACATGAATAGTGAATATTTCGAATTTGAGTTAAATCAAGTGATAAAACCTTTGATTTGTTTGCTAGACAGGACGTTTGATTTTGTATTTGTTGATACTGCACCGAATAACTCGCTTTCTACTAAGTTAATATTGGAAGAGACTGATTTAGTTATTGTTAACCTATGTCAGAATAAAATTATCTTAGATCATTTCTTTGCAAATTATCAGTCATTACTTGATAAATCTATTTTTCTTATTGGCAATTATTATGACCAGTCAAGGTTCAATCTCAATACAATTTGTCGAAGATACCAGATTCCAAAAAATAGGATTGGCACTGTACCATTTAACCTAGAGTTTGCAGATGCAGTCAGTGGAGGAAGTGTTGTGGAGTTTCTTATGCGTAATTTGGCTTGTAAGAAGCAGGATGAAAATTATTATTTTATAAGCCAAGTAAAAAAATCGGCTCG
>CALFNR010000197.1:0-41012 GCA_937903005.1 uncultured Lachnoclostridium sp.
AATAACTGTGACTGTCATTGTTTCCGTCCCCTTACGGGGACTTATCTTCCTTAACTATATAGAGAAAGGAACAATAACTGTGACTGTCATTGTTTCCGTCCCCTTACGGGGACTTATCTTCCTTAACCAAGAGGGGAAATGCCTAGTCTTAAATAATGCTACTGGTTTCCGTCCCCTTACGGGGACTTATCTTCCTTAACGCATAAGAACTTGTCGCTCCTGTTACTTGACTTGCGTTTCCGTCCCCTTACGGGGACTTATCTTCCTTAACCAGCTATGTCTTTCCCTAACACACAATTCGCTCCAGTTTCCGTCCCCTTACGGGGACTTATCTTCCTTAACTCAATAATTCGTCACTTATAATTCAAAATGTTTTAAGTTTCCGTCCCCTTACGGGGACTTATCTTCCTTAACCGACGATCTGCTAGATGTAGTGAACGAATATTCAAACGTTTCCGTCCCCTTACGGGGACTTATCTTCCTTAACTATCAAGATCCACTATCTTGATTGAATTTTCTATTAAGTTTCCGTCCCCTTACGGGGACTTATCTTCCTTAACTTCTATCAGATGGAAGAACAACGCACGCTGAAGGTGGTTTCCGTCCCCTTACGGGGACTTATCTTCCTTAACTTAAGGAATCAATTATAGACCATGCAAAACTGCTATGTAGTTTCCGTCCCCTTACGGGGACTTATCTTCCTTAACTTAACGTTTTTCCACAGATAACTATTGTTTTTTAAGTTTCCGTCCCCTTACGGGGACTTATCTTCCTTAACCTGAATGTAGATGAATGACAACGTAGTTACCATAAAGGTTTCCGTCCCCTTACGGGGACTTATCTTCCTTAACTTTAAGTATGTCTTGTCTTCGATTGTAATCGAGTTTCCGTCCCCTTACGGGGACTTATCTTCCTTAACCCCGTCCTCTGAAACCCTTGCTGTAACTGGGCTAAAAACACATTTTGCGGGGCGGATCGTTTTTTTATCTTTCTAAACCTCTTTCAAACTGCCATACCATCTCCAATCCCGCTATCCATCAATAGCGGGGCGGATTTTCCATATCAATCCATTTATCACTTTTCTAAACCATGAAATATTCTCATATTCGACAGCCTATGCCTTTTCCCATTTTACCTCATGCATACAAGAAAGGCAACATAAAAATGGATATTTTTTCATTTATTTCTTCCTTTTTACTCCTGCACTCCACCCACAAAAAACTTCTGCCCACCATATGCAGAAGTTTTCATTTTCTATATAATGACAACATCATCAAGTGCCACCTCATTTTCGCTTCCCCAGCTCATGACCTCCCCCCTACTGCTTAACTTGTAGACCCTCACGTTATCCTCTTTTGCTATACGTGCAGGGATTCCGTCAAGCAGACGCCGATAAAGAAGTCTGTCAAGTCTGCCTTCGAATGCTGATTTCTGAACACGAAAGCCGTAACTTGATACGAATTTCACGAACTTGTTGCGCCTCTTGTCATCCACAATATCATAGATTATCAGGACGCGATATTTACGTATAATTTCATTATCTTCCGCGTCAAACAATGCTTCCTCTTCTTCTGTTAACATGCGCACCCTCCTATCTTAACCGTACTGGTTCGTACCGATTATAATCCTCCTGCTCTATTGCCCTCACAAGCTCACCTACCTGCAGCCAGATTGCCTTACGGAAACTGGTTTTCTCAGATACATAGGACAGATAGTTCATCTCCGTCTTCATCTTCATTTCCAAGGAGCGAAGGAATGTACGTCTTGCACTCTTCTTTAAAATAATTCCGCCATTTACTTCGTCTTTCTCAAAATCTTCTGGCTGTATCTCATGGTGATTTATCATACTTAGTACTGCTGCATCGACAATAGGTGCACGCCATTCTTCTAACAAGTCACTTGCAAGTGTGGCATGACGCTCCCGATCCTGATGCATAAAACCAGCGTATGGCGTAAGGCCGCGGTTCTCTATTTCACCATAGATTTCATTTTGAAGGACAGTGTAACCAAAACTGAGCATCGCGTTGAACGGGTCCTGCGGTGGCATGCGATTCCTGCCGTCAAATGCGAACGCAGGCTCCATAATCTTTGATAATCCTTGAAAATAGCAACGTGAAGCAGTCCCCTCATAACCAAGTATCTGCTCAATCGATGAACTGCACTTCAGCTTCTGGGCAGCATTTTTCATACCGATGATTTCATTATCGGTTCTGAGACCTGCAGTGCGATTGTATCGTTTCAACAGCACAACCTGATTCTGTATCTTTGCGGAAATGATTTTCCTTGCTATCTCAAAGCAGAATTCCTTGTTTTCTGTCATGTGAATCTGTTGTCGCAATCTGAAAATATTCTGATTTCTAGTTGATATCAGTTTTCCAAAATAGTACCCGCTGGTAGAAAAGTAACTAACTGGGATTCTGCGATTCAGACATTCTTTCACGCATGGAGTCGTTAGGCTGACATTTCCGAAGAGACCGATGGACTCCAATGTTTCTTTTGGAATTTTCTTGATTTCTTCGTCGTGATTCTTCACAACGAAATAGCCTGACTCAAGACTTAGACTGGCACCGTTTTCATTAATATATAGATAGCTCATGGTAACCTCCAAATTTAATTTATTTGTTAGTTGGATTATAAACTTTTTTCGAAATGTTATAACTCATTTTTGTGATATTTTTCGAAATGACTGGTATTGAAATTGTGAATGGGATGGATGATTTGCTGATAGAGGACATTGCTTCGGTTGGCAATTTGGAAATATGGTTGGGGTACTGGTGGTCTTTTGAGGGTATTTAGGCCGTTAGGGAGTTATCTTTCTTAACTAAAATCTGATTCTCTTATCACCTATATAACGTGTGGTTTCCGTCCCCTTTCGGGGACTTATCTTCTTTAACATGAATTTAACTCTCAAATGCGTAAGTTTTATGAGTTTCCGTCCCCTTTCGGGGACTTATCTTCTTTAACTAAATATAATGAAGAATATCATACTGATTATAAAAAGTTTCCGTCCCCTTTCGGGGACTTATCTTCTTTAACGGAATGATTACTCTAGAGAAACGTTTGCTATTTTAGTTTCCGTCCCCTTTCGGGGACTTATCTTCTTTAACAAACACCGCAGTTTTTACAGGAATTTATTATGATGGTTTCCGTCCCCTTTCGGGGACTTATCTTCTTTAACCCTACATAATATACATCGTTTTCCAGACTGTTCTAGTTTCCGTCCCCTTTCGGGGACTTATCTTCTTTAACGGAGGAAGATTATTATGATTAAAGATGCATTACAGTAGTTTCCGTCCCCTTTCGGGGACTTATCTTCTTTAACGAGAATGACATTCGCAACATATTGTTTTCCATAGTTTCCGTCCCCTTTCGGGGACTTATCTTCTTTAACGCCTATATAGAATACGAGGGCAGTTTATGGAAACAGTTTCCGTCCCCTTTCGGGGACTTATCTTCTTTAACAAACTGCAAAGGGATGTGCTAAAGTTTGCATTGAAGGTTTCCGTCCCCTTTCGGGGACTTATCTTCTTTAACAATAAAAATGCCCCCCTTGCACGCTACGCTATTTGGTTTCCGTCCCCTTTCGGGGACTTATCTTCTTTAACAAATGCTACCCCAGCATGGAGAGCATTGCTTATATGTTTCCGTCCCCTTTCGGGGACTTATCTTCTTTAACCCCGTCCTCTGAAACCCTTGCTATTACTGGGCTAAAAACACACTTTGCGGGGCGGATTGATTCTTTACTTTTCTAAACCAGTTTTATCCTGTCAAACTACACTCAATCCCGCTATTCATCACATACGGGGCGGATTTACCATAATATCTCATTTATTCATTTTGCTAAACAATAAAATTCACCAAAAACAATCTTATCCTTAATCATTTTAGCACACAATATCTCGCACTGCAATATCAAAACTGGTATTTTCTTCCTCACCCTCATTCCAAACACATTCCCTTACAGACTTTTTCATGCTCCCACTCCTTATCCAATCATTTTTCCTATACTAAAAACGAGATGTTATTTTAGTAAAGCCCCTCTCTTTCGAAAGGGGCTTACTGCATTTTTATATTCCAGAGAGCTGACTTACTACTCCCCTTCCGCCAAACTAAGATACCTTCCCTTATCAATATGCATCATCGAAATCTGGTTCTTCTCCCTCTTAAATCCATACACACAATCCACATTTCGAATTAACGATTGCAATCTCTCATCCGGTACGCAGACAATCAGCTGCAAATCCAGTTTTCTCGCATATTTCAGACAAACCTCACTACGTCTCTGGTCCATCTTAGAAAATGCTTCATCCAGCAGCACAAGCTTAATCTTAGAATCTCGATTGCTCTGGTTCATATAAAGCATTGCAAATCCCGCCAACAACGCAACGTACTTCGGATTCTGACCTTCACCACCAGAATCCCTACCAGCCATATCATCCACGTAATTCTCACGTATAATATTGCCCTCTTCATCCGTAACCTGCTCATACATATTGAACTGCAGATACGTTCTGTAATCCACGTATTTCTCCATCTCCATGCGGCACTGGCTTAAAGAACGCTCGTCATTTTCTACCGGAGGCATAAACTTATCGGTCAGAAGTTTAATCTTGCTCTCGTATTTCTGATAGAACATATCATCTCCGAAGCTCATCTGACCATCCAGCGCATCAAACTCTGGATTCTTGCTGTCAAGCTCAGAAGCCATTAGCATTTCATAAAACTGCCCATCGGAATTTTTAGCTGCTTCAATCTTAATCTGATACGTACTGTCAGCGAAATTGGTATCACGAAGCATTCGGTTAATCTCGTTCTTGTGTCTTTGGGCCGCTTTAATATCACCATGGATTTTGGCAATGACATTATCACGGAGCATTTTATATACTAATCCATACTGTTTAGCAAACTCTTCCTCATAGCCTGGTTTGTAGTTTTTCTCATAATCCAGAAGCTGATTGAGATATACGTCATTGGACTTTTCGGCGCCTGTGAAACCGCAGGAAGGATAACGACGAATATATTCGTTTCGGGACTGGTATAACTGTTCCTGCTGGGTCTGTTCCTTCTCCGTAAGATCATTTAGCTGGCCTTCCAGCTTATTTTTCAGTGTAAGTCCAGACACTTTCTCAAGCATTTTACGAACCTTCTGCTCTAGCTCTTCATTTGCCACATAACCTGCTAAACAAGCATTCAGATAATTTTTCTTATTATTCAGATCAGTTCCTAGACGAACGCTCACTTTTGTTTTTTCAAGCAAACGCTCTTGATTCTGGTCAAGTTCTTTTCTGTTTGCACGAACTCGGCTCTCAAGTTCTTTACGTCTTTCCTCTAACTGCTTAAACTCACCTTCCTCTAGGCTCTTAATCTCCTGTTTCACCTTCTCCATCTCTTCTACCACCAAAGAAAGTGTCTTTTGAGATTCTGAGAACTTCACAAGATGTTCGGACTGATACTGGCTAAGGTCTTCATATTTTAAGATGCTCTGTAACCCATTAACCGTACGGGACAGTTCATCTCGCTTGGATTCCAGTTTCTTAAGTTCTTCCTCATACGATGCTAGTTTTGCCTTAGACACCTTGCTTCCAATGCAGGCACCTGTTGTGTAATCTCTTTCTTTTAAATGTCTGAATATAAAGTTACTATACGAGTAACAGTCTGGTGTAACACCTTCTCTTACTTTCTCTAATTCTTCCACGGAACGGCATTTGATAATACGTCCAATATAATGCTTTAAGCAGGCATCCACATACTCTTCTTTCGCTGAAACGGCTTCATACAGCGCATTTTTCTCTACTTTGCTTTCCTTATTGGCGATTGCATAGGAGTTGATTAACTGCACATCTTCAAACTGTTTCATTTTCTTGAAAATGACGGCTGCGTTATGAGCGTATTGTGGCTCGGTAATTAAGCAAAGTTTCAGGCTTCCCATTCGGCCTTCTACAGCATCTTTCCATTCACTGTCCACGATGTCGAATAAGTCTGCAAATACGTGTACTGGAACTTTCTTTTTGTAAAGATTTGTGAGCTTCTGCTCTAACTGAGTACGTGCCTGGCGAATATGCTCGCTGTAGGATTTTCGGTTGTTCTTGATATCATCTATCATTTCCTTTTTGGCATTCAGCTCCTCAACCACCTTTTTGTGCTGGTCGCGGTAGTTGCTCCAAAGGTCTTCCACTTCTTCTTTCTCTTCTTTGATTTTCTCTTTCAGAGAGTCACATAATGCTACAGTTGTTTCTTTAAGGGAAAATACCTGAATCTCCTCTAGAATCGTGTTGCTGATGAAATCGTTGGCAATCTCGTCTTCGCCCCATCTACGAAGACCATGAAGGATACTTCTCCACATGGCGCTATTGTCGGCAAGAAGATGGGATTTGTCTTCTAAGTCCTTGTAGTGCTGTTTCTTGCTTCCTAAGTCACTGGCTTTAATGGCTGCTTTTACTTCTACCAGTTCCGTATCCAGTTCATCTCGCAAGGCTTCTAGCTTTGCTTTCTCTTCATTGATAAGCGCAAGTTCCTTTTCCAAGTCTTCCTGTTCCGATTCCCATGCGGCAATTTTATTGCGGGCATCCATAATATCAATGCACTTCATCTCTGCTCTTAATTCTATGGATTCGGTCTGAGTTTCCAGTAAATGAAGTCCATTTTCCTTAATCACAGTCAGCATGTCAATCTTCTGTTTTAATTCTTCAATTCTTAATTTTATATCACGATACGCACCTAGCTGCTCGCTTAACTTCTCGATGATAGTTCCTTCGCTCTTAGGAAACATGTAATCGCGGATAAACTGTCCTGTACCATTTGACATTTTTAATGCAATAGAGCTTTTCTGCATGGTACGGAAACGACTGCCATCAATATAGCCTAGAATCACTTCATTTAGGGTACTTTGGTATGCTTCTTGTGAGGCGTAGAAACGGTTTACATCGCCTCTTGTACGGTTGGAATAGGAATTTCTACGGTCGTCCATCAAGCGTTTTAGGTCTGCTCTTGTATAAGAACCCCCTGCTGCATTGATGTACTGGTCTTCTGGCATTTTGCCCGAATGACTGAAGAAGGAGTAACGCTTTAACTCGGTTTCGTTTTTATGCACCTCAAAGAAAGCACCGATACAAGTTACACTCTGGGTTCCTGTGTCTGTAATCTCCAACGTGATTAAGGAATGGAAATCCTGATTCTCACGGTTGGCACTTCCGTCCTTTTGCTCTCCACGAAGATAACTCATGACGCTTCGTTTGTTCTTGGCATCGTCTGCGGCTTTGTTAAGAAAGTTTGAGGACAGGCTTCCGTATAAAATTACCTGAATGGCATCCATAACTGTGGATTTTCCAGAACCACTCATTCCACTAAACAGGTTCACGTACTCGTTAAATTCCAGAACCTTGTGTGAGATTCCTCCCCAGTTATTCAGGCACATCTTAGTAAATATTTTCTTCATCCGTATCCTCCTTTGTTTCTGTCGTGTATTCCTCTTCACTAAGTCTTTGCTGGGAATCATCCGTCTCCCCTGCGTATTCCTTTACCAGTACATTAATCTCTGCCGTTGGGCAGAGGATGTTAATGGTGCTGTACAGATAGATTGGTGAATTGTCCTCTAGGTTGCCGATGGCAGATGGAAGTTCAATCATCTGATGACGCTTTAAAAGACTAAGGGATTCGTGAAGCTGGCTGGATAATATTTTTTCACTAATTAAGTTAGTCTCAACTCCATATCTACGAATCTCCGCCAGTGTAGTTACGGTAGCATTTAACCCTTCTCCCATAATCTTGTCGCGGTAAATTACTTTTAGCAAAAGCATGAGCTTTGTTGTAAGCAGATTTAGTTTTTCAGTTAGAACCCCTTCTCCGGTAATTCTAAAAATGTTGTCCTGGGTGTCGTGGATTAGGTCGCAGCCTAGCACCGCAAGATAATCGGATAGGAACTCTCTATGATTCATGCACACCTGATATCTTGGATTGTCTCGTTGTATAAGGGTTACAGGGTCGCATTTGACCTGTAGGATACAGGTCTGCTTTAGAAGATCCTGTATGGTTTTTTTCACATTTTCTGCCTCTGTGACAGAAAGATTTTCGATGTACGTAAGCATGTATATTCAACCTTTCTATTCTTCGATAATTAGCTTCGTATAGGTAAATCCGTTCTCATTGCTGATTTCTTCTTCTATGGTAACTTTCTTCTCGTTTTCGTCGTTACATGTCTCATTCCAGATAAACATAAGTTTCTCCAGATCTTCAACAGACTGAATAGCTTCTTTATCTGCCTGGAATTTGCCGTTCTTCGTATTTCTGATACGGAAGGCATCTAACTCGTGCTTTGTGTACAATGGTTTTGGAACGTAATCGGCGATGTCTCCTGATTCCTCGCTTGTCAGCTTCACAGGCTCAAATTCTTCCTTTGATCTATCCTTTCGTCGGTAGAGACTTTCCTCTGTAATATTCTGGAACTGAGTTGTCAAGATGATTTTCTCGGATAAATGAGTTAGAATCTCTTCTTTTTTCTTACTCTTATCTAACATGGCAATCAGACGCAATGTGTTATCTTCGCTGTCACCGCCTTCGTGCATAATGTAGTGAATTCGTGCAAGGGCTCGTTTGGCAAAAATGGTTTTCTGTTCAATTAGTTTGTTGTATTTCTGCTCAATAATGGTAAATTCTCGTTCAATGCGGTAAGCAAGCTCTGCTGCCTCATCGCAGTATTCCATCATTCTAAGACTTCGGTAATACTGTCTGGTATCCTTTTCTAGGAAAGCATGCTTGCAAGATAAGTCTGCTTTTTTACAATCGTTATCACTAAGGATTCCTGCTAACAGTTCCTTCACTGCTTCTTTGTAACGATAAAAACTATCGGTTGTAGTAAGAATTGCGTAACGTCTGCTGTCACTATTATTTAACTCCTGTATCAGAACTTCCTGAATTCCAAGGAAATCCTTTCTGCTGGAAAGTTCGTCAAAATATGCCCGCATGCCATCCTGCATGTTGGAGAGTAACTGGCTTAAGCCCTTGGATGTTTTTAATGCATGCCTTAAGATATCGTTGTTCTTTTCCTGATCAATCTGATACGTAAAAAGGGCACTGTATACAGCTAAAATACTCTCTCGCTCTCGGTCGGAATCGTCACTGTTTAATTCTTTGAATAATTCAATATAAAGCTGGCTATACTCTGGAAATGAAATAATGTATTCATTTTGCTTTTCATCAAAATCACGTTTTATCCAGCCCCATGTAATCAGGCGGTTTACGATTTTAGATGGTGTGAAGGCGAATCCTTCACTTTCCTGTTCGGCAGACACATCTTGTCTGTCTTCCTGTGTCAGCTCGTGTTCGATTGCTTCTAACTGCCATTCCATCTGCACATGACTCATCTGTTCTAGGACGATTTGTTTTGCTTCTTCAATGGTAAGTCCTAGTGATGTATACATATCGTTGTTCTCGTCGTACAAAGCGACTAGGAAAAGCATGTAGTAGTCACGGTTCTTCGTCCGGAACAGTGCATAAAACTGTTCTGGAATTTTGTCTTTTAATGTCATATAGGTGATACACCTTCCTGTTCTATGTCCTTTCCATGCGTAAGAATAAGTTCAAGAAGTGCTTTTAGTTCTTCTGGACACTCACCGCTTGCATAGAGTTCTTCATATTTTATTTTCTTATCATTATCGTAATCAATACCATGTCCGTCCTTGATTGCGTTTAAGTAGTTTTCTGCGTTCATATTCATTGGCTGTAAGGCTGGAAATAGATTTTGCTTTAGGAATCGGTATATACGAATGCCACCAAGATCCATATCGCTCCAATGATAGAACTCGGTTCCTTCCTCTGCGATATCTGCAATATGTCTTAGGAAATTTCTTTCCTTTGGCGAAGGAAATCCATGCACGAAAACGTACAAGGTATGATCGTCGTACTTCATACCCTCATAGTTTGCCTGATTCTCAATGGTAATGACACGCCTGACTCCTTCTGCCACAATTGGCTTGCCATGCACTAACGTCTGGGCATTCAGTATTGTTCCATATGGCATGTTAGAAGTGTTCACAGCAAATGTATCATCAATGGAATATGTCAGGTTTCCCTTGATGGCAAGGGTCTGAGAATAGGTAAGGATTTTAAACTCGGCAAGGATTTCATAATCTTGCATTCCCTCAATAATTTGTGGGGCTTTTTTTAGTACGGTAATGACTCTTTTTTCATATTCCTTTTCCAATTTTTTTGAATCGTGGAATACCTTTTCGCTAAATTTCCGTTTAAATTGATATTCTTGTAATCTTGCCAGTTCATATACGCAGCGCAGGACTTGGGTTTCTTTCTCATCTAGTCGCTTCTTTCCTTCTGCTATCTGTTTTAATATAGAAGAATAATAGTTTGCAAGCCATTCTTCTCTTATGTCCTTTAGCCATTCTTCTAGCAAGGTCTTCTGTTGTTGAATCACTGTTTTTGGATTCGTGATTCCTTCGTATTCGTATAACCTGTCTAGATTTTCCATTTGGAAATGAATTATTGTAAAATCAGTACGAACCTGTGTCCATTTTACCTTGATTAATCCGGCGTCTTCCAATATTCTTGCCTCTCGGATTAACTGTTCCCGTCCTATTTTTTCTCTTAATTCTGGAGTATTCTTAGGATGTACGCTTCCTTTTGTAATTCCAGCTCTCCACTCACTGGCAGTTTTCGTTTTTTTCTCGCCATACTCTTCAATAAACCATTTTCCAAGTTTAGTACCCATATCGAGCCACCTCCTAACATATGCTTCTATTTTGAATCAAACCTATGTTCTATTGTACTTGATTTATTCCCATTTTTCAATAAACGAAACATGTCTTCTAATTTTCTCTAGTTCAAATTAAAAATAGCGTAAAACACAAAGTTCTACGCTATTTTGTAAATCAGTTTACTTAACCCTAACTTTTGTCTTCACCATTTTCTTTCTGCCATCCGCAAGTAACATGTTCGTTGTAATAATACAAGTTCCTTTCTTCTTACCTGTTATCTTACCACTGTTTTTTCCAACTGTTGCAATACTCTTATCACTTGACTGATACGTAATCACAACTTGCATATCTGCTCCATCTTTTCTGGTAATCTTCTTCACCTTACACAATGTAGATGGTAGTACAGGATTCATCGTAAAGGATTTACCTTTTTCTATTTGTTTGCTAGAAGCAATGCCCTTAATCTGATTTTGTAGTGGTGTTGCCACATCAGCAGAAAGCTTTTTATCTGTAAAAATGTAGTCGGAACAATGTTTCAGTTTTGCACTTAAAAAGCCATTCTTAACTTTCATTGGTTTGCATGGCATTTCCTCCAGCTTACTGGTTTTTGGATTCGCATAATACAGATAGTATGGAACATTTTGTTTTGCATAATCGTCCACATACATCTTAACTTCTGCCTCGCATCCTAATTCGCCATTATTGCCTAATGAACATACCACACTGTTCTTCATGATTTGTTCATAGGTCTTGCTGTCATCTGTCCTTAAAGAATTTAATATCTTTCCAAGGTCTGTATTCTTATTTGTCTCTGGTTTTTGAATGTTCATACTCAAATCTAGATCTTTAAAGTTCTTCGCATTCTTTAAGGCTTTCTTGGAAAATGTCCATTCACACACTTTCTTCTCACTATCATTTCCATCACCAATAGCAACCTTTAAATTGTTTCCAGATTTTTTGGCTTCTTTCAGAACATCCTTGTCAAGAATAACGTTACAGTCTTTTACCTTTTTATTGTCCTTGAGTTCTTTTGGAATTTCAATAAAGGCATTCACGTTTCCTGCTTTTGACTTCTTTAATTCCTTAAGAATCTTTTCACTGGAAATGTTGACCGAAAATTCTATCTTCGTCGTTTTGCTTATTCCACTAGTCAGCTCTAATACAGTTTCCATCTTAAACTGTAACACTATATCAATGTTTTTTCCATGCACTAAGGCTTCTGCTCCTGGTGTAATGATAGCTTCGGAACTGGTAACTTTACCTTTGCTATTCTTCTCTTCCTTTACTTCTATCTCCATGCCGGTCTTAACATCTACGATGGTATTAATGGAAACTGTGCTCGTCACCTTTCCTTTGCTATCCATTCTCTTAGTCTCTACTGAGGTTTTTGTGCTTCCATTCTCTAGTGTAGTCGTAACCGTAGTACTTTGTGTTGATCTCTTCGTCTTATTATTGGTTTCAACGACGATTTCTGTCTTAGTTACTTCTCCTGTCACTGGATTTTTCTCTACTGTTATTGTCGTAGTAATCGTCTTATTTCCTTTATTTTCTACAACTGTAACAGGCTCTTCTGCTGGTTCTGCCGTTGGTTCTGCTGTTGGAGTTCCTGTTACTTCTGGTCCTACAGGCCCATCTTCTCCAAGGTCTTTCCTAGCATTCTTCTGATACTCAGAAACTGCCAAGATAAAGCTGCCCATTGCCTTGTAAACACCTGTATTGGAATCCCTTTCTGCATCATATTTCACATACTCCCATGTATCTTCTGAATTGGTCATATCCTCTTTAAATTGTTGGAACACCTTCTCAAGTAATAAATGATTCCAGCTAAATGTTACCTCTTCAAAATATGGTTCCTCTGTAATCTTAGTAGTCCATAGTCCAGAATCTTTTGCACTGTCACTAAAATCCAAGTAATAAAGTTTATCTCTACCATTTATACTTTCTAATGCAAGTGCTTCTAAAGCAGTTTTCATGTTGGATTCAAAGCTCTCCACATTATCACTCTTTTGAATGGCTGCCAATTTACCTTGCCATGACTTATAATTGTTCGTCATAAGAAGCACTCTGTCAAACCACCACATAAAGGAATCAAGACCATCCTGTTTTTCCTTGGCAGTAAATGTCTCACCTTTTTTCAGTTTCGTAAGATAGTCTTTTAGTTCACCATGGTACTCGTTATCTTCATTTTTCGTCAGAGTATCCTCAACTTCATCTGCTATTGCCTGAATCAGTTCTTCCTTGTCAAACGCATCATCCTTTAAGGCAACCAAAACACCTCTTTCAGTCTCGGAATATGTCCATACCTTATTGGAAAGACTGCTGCTCACAATGTTATCTGGTTCAAAAATATAGGAAAATTCATCGGTTTCTGCTAGTTCACTTATGATACCTTTTACCAAAGTTATTTTTTCAGTCTGATCCGTCTTTGTATTCAACAATGAATCTAACTTCTTAATTGCTTCAGAGATATGCTCTTCATCACCATTATCAATTTTACCTTTCCAAATCTCTCTATTTACATCAATGACTACTTCTTTCTTGTTGTATTTGAGGTTTCCAGTTCCTTCTGCGACATCCATACATAGAGTTGCATTCTCCTGTCCTCCAGTAACAATTGTAATACTATCCGTACCACCAAATTCAATGGATTTTCCTCTAAATGTCAGTTCTCCATTAACAGGAAAGAATTCATTTGCTGTATAGTAAAACTTCTGTTCCTGTGCTAATTCGCACAACTCTAATTCCAAACTATGATAGCTGCAGCCTGTTAACATAGCAAATGTAAGATTAGCTGTCTCTGGCTTTCTTATACGGACAGTATAATCTGTACTGCTATCAGTAACTTTTAGAAGTACCTGCTCCAATGTATCAAAGCGTTCAAAATGTTCACCGCTAGAATCTTTCACAACAAGTTCATATGGATGTGCAACAGCATCCACTCTCCATCCAATGCTTTCTACAATTAACTCAGCAACATCACGATACTCTTTGATTGTCCAAGTATCCTTATTCAAGACTTCATGATCATAATTCCAGTCAAAATATGCATATGGCACTGTTACATCATCAATTTTTTGATAAATACGCTGTACAATGTCCCATAAGTATGCCTTTACATTGTCTTTGGTCAGTCCTTCAGCTAAAGTCTCATTTACTCCCGAAACTGGGTAACGTTCTGTAATGTCTTCTCTTCCATTCCAATTCGTAACATACTCATCTCCACCAAAGATCTTTAATACCTTAGCAAAATCTTGGTTAAGTTTATTAAGCAAAGTCTCGTTTACTGGTCTGCTAATATCGATTTTTCCCCATTCCGATCCTTCCACTTCTGGAAGAATCTCTTTACAACATGCAATAAAATCCTGTATTGCATCTTTTTTCTGTCCTACAGACTCATATTGACTATATGCCCACTCTATGTTTCCTATCAGATCTTCCAGCGCTATGTCGGCACTTTCGTAATCATCTCCTTTTGGCAAACGATCTGAAAATCCTTCCTCTGCGTTCCATCCTACTACCATCTGTGCAAGATAAGTCGCAACCTCTGCTCCTGTGTCCTCATTTTCTAGCGCATTCTTGATATCCTGGGTTCTATGCTCATCCTGTCTATCCTCCTGAACCAAATTCAGCAAATTCGTATATGCATTGTATACTTCTTCTCTCGTTGCATCGGCAGACAGATGATAGAATGTCTTCACCGCATCCTGAATTTCACCAAGTTCTCCTTGGGCATAATTCATTCCGTGATACGCTTCATAACGATAATTGGCATCGATGATAGAACGAATCATAAGCTCTGCCGCTTTGTATACCCATCCAAGAGAACTTTTCTTATTACTTAGTATTGCATAATCTTTTTTATCTGCACGCTCTGGATAGTACATAGTTTCTCCAAGATACTTAGTTAAGTGTATCACGTTGTCTAATGTAAAGTTTTCTGGGAAAGAAACATCTTGATGCTGTTCATCTTTACAATAAGAAATATGGTTTATAGCAATTTTAGTATTAGCTAAACTTTTTATTTCTTTATTTAAAGTATTCAGATCCTCAGCACTAAATTTTATCTTGCTTCTATCCATGTCACCGTTCTCGTCTTTACTATTTTCGTATGCTGCGTGAATCACACTGTAATAGTTATGAACCACTTCTTTTAGAACCATTGCGTCTCTAGCAATATCTCCAAAATCTTTTACAGTCTCTACCACATTGGATAACGTATCAAACGTCTTAATTACACTAGCATCTTCATAGGAAAAGTCCTTGAATCTCCATTCGTTTTCAGGAGCGTCCTTGTATTCGTTGTAAATATCATAAATTCCTGCAAACGGAATATTTTCCAAATGAAGAGTAATTTCTTGACTCCAATCAGGTTCTTCCCCTTCTTTTGTCTCCCACATATCCGTATCAGCTCCATTAAAAATACCGAAGAATAGGCGGTCGTTTCCATTGATCGTATCACTTGCCATGTCATTCAGTAACACACTCAACGTACTTTTGAATTGAGCTTCCTCTTTACTTTCTAAGAAATCTTTTAATTTTGACTTATAATCCTCATACGTATTATACTTATACACAATCTCACGAAGCCAATTCATGAAATTATGAAGTGCTTCTTTCTTATCTCCTAAGGTTATATCACTTCCATCATTTCGCTTTGAAATGTAAATATCAAGACAGCCGTAGAATTCACCATTAAGGTTACCTTCTTCATTCTTGCCAAACCACTGTTCATAGCTTTCTCCTAATGCTTCTACGAGTTTTCCTGTCCAGTCTTCATAACTGGAAATCTCTGTTTTGTGCTCCTCCCCAGTCTTTTGGGTTTGCCAGATTGGATTATTCTTGCCTTCACCTAAATTACTGCCTGACTCAAAGTCCCAACTATATTCATCCACATCTTTGATTGCTTTTAAAATGTTCTCCACATTACTAGCAACTGTCTCTGAGTCACTTTTTCCTGTTTCAAGTCCTGGCTTTAGCATCTCATTCAGTTTTTCTATGGCATCCTCTATTTTCTCTTGATCACCGTTCTTAATATCTCCTTCCCAATCATCACATTCCACCCAGAAATTAATCTGTTCTTTTTGGTAACTTACCTCCCCACGTCCACTGTCAGTATGGATACAGAAATCAAATTTTTTGTCAGCCTTTCCCTCTATCTTCACAGAATCATGAAACTGGAAACTTCCTGCAGCCACTCTTACATTTCCATTCAGATTAAGTGTTGTGCCACTATAGTAGATTGTCTGTGCTGCTGCCTCGTCGCATAGGCTGATTTCAAGATTACTATATTTGTGGTTAAAAGCACCATTCTCTAATGTAATGGCTTCGGAACGACTTATCACGACTTCGTAATTTGCCCTTTCATCATCTATACTTGCAAGAGCCGATGCAATATCGCCATAACGTTTCTCTGTATAACGTTCTTCACCTTCTGAAACTTCCACCTCTTCTGGTATGTTTTTACGGACTTGAACTGGTTTTGCATACATTTGAGCTCCCCAGCCAACTGCCTCAACAATGAATTGTGCAAGGTCATCATTTTCCTTAACTGATACGCTCTCCTGATTCATAATATCATGCATGTAGTTATCGTTATACCATAACCCCGTCACACTTTCTTCATCATCGTTTGCAAAATAGGCGCGTTCCACAATATTTTTTACCATGAGCTGAACATTTTCTTTGGTAAACTCTATATCTGTTCCATCACTATTCACTGGATAGGAACATCCTATATTCTCTTCTCGTTCCTCCCAGCCAGTTACAAAATCTGCTCCACCATAGATTAAAAGGATGCCTTTCGCATACTTGTTCACGTCAGACAGCTCAGAATCTGTTACTTCATGGGCGAAATCGCACCCACCATTTTCCGAAAGTTCTGGCAAAACTGCCTTGCAGCAGCCTACGAAATCTAAGATTCCTGTCATATGTCCACTTAAAAGTTCATATCTGTGACAAAGATCTTTTGTTCTGTACATAACACATTCCAGAGCACGATCTACACCTTCTTCGCTATCCAGGTCTTCTCCTGCCAATTCATTACTGTAGCCTTGATCCGCTCTCCACGTTGTAATCCATTCCAGGAGATAAGTAGCAAATTCATCACTTTTTGCGTCATCCTCCAGATAGGAAATGGCATCACTGAACCCATTATCCGTCTGTCTATCTTCTTGTATGTATCCTTGTAAAGTTGTTAAAGTTCCCTTCAATATCTCTTTTGTTGTACTTGTTTCTAATGCTAGAAATGTCTCTAATGCAGACCTTGCATCCTGTGCATTTCCATTAAGACAATTCACTTTTGCATGCACCATTACACATCCAACATTGGATAATGGTGTAACCATGCTAAGACAAAACACAAGTAACACACTAAGAAATCTTTTCAATTTTCTCATATTCTCCTCCTTACTTAGTAAACATTACCTTGTTTAAGTAACCTATTGATCATTTTAGTATTTATTACCATTATATTTATTATAGCATGAATCGACTATAATGTGCATCCATTTCTTTCACATAATTTATAGCTCGAAACATGTTCTAAGCTACTACTTTACTATATGATGGCGAGAGCAGACTGTGATCCGAATTTTGTCTAACGCAATCGAATTCTTGTACTTTTTACTTGACACCATACTGGAATCAAATCAGTCCAGTAAAGCAAAACAACGGCCTCACAAGTCAAACTTGAGAAAACCGTTGTTCTTTTCCTTTATGAAAATAATCCTTGAAAGAAATCTGCAACCTTACTAAAAAAGTTACAAACCTTATTCCATAGTCCATCTGTATCAATCTCTATCTTTGATAACTTATTATAGAGATCCTTTACCTGTGTCTTCAATGTACTCATATCCAAATCAAGCTTAGAAATCTTGGACATAACATCAACAATCTTCTGCTTGGATTCATCGGAAAGTTTAATATCTAATTCCTTACAAGAATCATCTACTGCACTCATAATTTCAGCAGGTTTTGATAATTTTCCTTCCACAACTTTCTGTTTTACCAGTGCCATAAGTTCACCAGCAGTTTCTTTTCCTTCATCGTCTCCTCCAAGATCACCACTTAGCTCGTCGCCAAGCTCACCTGTTAATACAAGTTCATTGGTTGCCGCATCTATACTGTCCTTTGACACATCCGTTCCTGTCATTTCCGCGTACGCCTTAATAGTACCTACTAAAGCTGCTGTTCCAGTTAAGTTAAATGGTCCTGCCACAACAACGTCTGCATCTACAATGCCTGCTGTCACTAATGCATTACAGTACATGACATCCGTACAATAATTGATATTATGAGTTTCTACAGAAATTCCAGAATCCGCCTTTGCTTGTGTCACAAGCACAGAAGACAAAGCCTTTGTTCCAATTACAGAATCTGACAAGTAGTCTCCTAAATATTCGTGTTCCTCTTGATTGGTTACCGTAACCACTTTATACTGCTCCATTTTATCCTGCTCCACACCTAATAAGTCTAAAACAGTATTCTTTTGTGATGGTGTAAGATCTGCCCCTAGTGCAAGATAAGGTGTATCATTAAAATCCAGTGTATCGGCAAAAACACCCATGCCAGGCAACATGCAAATCATACTCACAACCAGCAGCATACTGATTATTCTTTTCTTCATGTCGCAATCCTCCTTTTGTTCTTCCTATTTTAACACAATTATAAGGAAAACAAAAGTAAATTGCAGTTTACTTAAAATTCGATGCAGTTGCATGTTTTGCCAGAATATAATAGGACTCTGTAAAATGTGGATGTTCCAATCCTCCAATAGCCGATGAAATAAGAGCAGACTTAGCACTTTCATAATGGTCTGCCATATTAAGTTCCACTACAAAACGATAATTTGAAATCTTACCAGCCATCAAAGCTGCTAGTACCTGCATAAAGTAACAAGGTGACTGACAAACCTCAAAATCCCATCCCCAAAAAGCGGTTCCATTGTATCTAGTAATTCTGCCATAAGGTAATGCATTGGAAGGTATTTTAGCAATTGCCCCTTCTCTGCTGTCCTTTGAAGTTCCTCTGTTTATAATTGTGATGTCATCCTTAGAACCATCGCCATGACAAGAGCAAGTAAACGTATATGCTTTATTTCTTGTAGTAAAGACTTTACCAAACTCTGCAATCGTATCTTCCATTCCAAATGTATCCGGGTTATAATCACTGATAGCAGTTAAGTCTTCCCACTCCTTCTCATATTTATCTGCAATACTTTCTGTACTTGTCCTGCCGTAACGCTTAAATCCCCATACACTACAAGGAAGAAAAGGAACAAAATCATCTTTGTTTACAAGATTGAAAATACTTGTGTATTTTGCAGTTGTAGTTGCACTCTTTGTAGTTGTATTTGGAGTTGCAAATGTATAAGCATAAGTAGTATTTCCTGCATCTGTAAGTTTTGCTGCTAAAATGTTAGCAACTGCTGCTCCACGAGAATGTCCCACTACCCAATACGCCTTCGCATTGCTTCCAGAGCAGTAATTGGATACATAAGTCTTAATATATCGTTGCACACGAGTTGCCGCAACATCAAACCCTTTATGATTGGAAGAATCGGTCCAATCTGAATAACTG
Organism: uncultured Lachnoclostridium sp.; assembly: GCA_937903005.1. Classification (GTDB taxonomy): domain Bacteria; phylum Bacillota; class Clostridia; order Lachnospirales; family Lachnospiraceae; genus Clostridium_AI. Next base: position 19,281 of record CALFNR010000197.1, read on the forward strand.
CTATACTTAGCCGTTGTACCAATATCAAAATTACTTGCCCACTGCTCTATTCCGCCGCCTGTTCCTTTAATGGAAACGGTGATTATATCTTTTGTAACACCGTTATATGTTACCGTTCTATGGCCAATAAAAAATTTTATAAGATCATTATCCGAATAGCTGTTTATCAAGTCATAGGATTTTACATCTGACATTCCCTGGTAACTCATAAGCGAAGGCAAATTAAATGTCCTTCCACTCGCTTCATCCTGAATATTAAATTCATATGCTAGATTTGCATACACAGAAGATGCTTTGCAAAGCTGGCTGTTAAATGTAGATGGTGTTTTAAAAAATGCTCGGTAGTCAATTGCATACGTAACCCGTGAATTAATATTAAATCCATCATTCTTAATGGTTCCAATAAATGAATTATCATTTGGCTTAGGATCGATAGAGTCGCTTACACCATCGTAATCAGTATCTTTATCTGTTACAGCTAACGTTTTAACCGATGCTGTTTTTATTCTGTCAAGTATAGAATCTGAAGTTTCATTTTCATCAATTACAAAATAGGTTCCGCCCTCCGTTATGTTTGCACTCACATTTTTCAGTATTACCTTTGTATCTAAATATGTAATTTCGCCGTCTTTGTAATGAGCTATTTTATATCCTTTTACTTGCTTAAAAGTGGATTTTAGACAAGTAAAAGATAATTTCATATCAAAACCATTTTCATATTCTGAAACAATCTCAATAGGAAGTCCAACCATTTTGTCTTCTAATTCTCCTAATACTACTGTGGAACTTTCTATTCTTACTCTTCGTTCCATTAAACCTGGCAAGTCTCCAGAAAGACTTGGAATTGCTTCATTCTTGCTAGAACTTAAAACTTCTTCAATATTGCTCTTCTTTAGGACTTGCGAGAAAAGCTTCTTGCAGTCCTTTTGAATATCTTTGCTAAATTTCTTTAATGGACTAAGATTTAATTCCACTTCCTCACCGTCTAATAATCCATCATTATCACTGTCGCTTAAAATAGGGGATGTCTTATATACATTCACCTCATCTCCATCTGACAAGCCATCTTCATCTGTATCTGCTTTCAAAGGATTCGTGCCAAGCTGAATTTCTAAAATATTAGATAGTCCATCCTGATCCGCATCTTCCTCTGCATCTGATATACCATTTCCATCTGTATCAGTGTTGAGGGGATCTGTCTTCAATTTCATAATCTCCCAATAGTCAGACAATCCGTCCCCATCGGTGTCTGCCTGTGTTTTGTCCGTTCCAAAATACTCTTCCAGATAATCCTTAAGCCCATCACCGTCTGTATCCGCCAACTGTGATTCAGCAGCTTCTGTGCCTGATTCTGCTTTTACAGGAATCCCGTGAATACTTGTAGCAGTCAAAATCAATGACATGAAAACTGCAGTACTTCTAAAATACTTTTTTCTCATAATAATATCCTTCCCTTCTTACCATTTTACTCTTTTATTGTAAGATAAAATGACGGATATTGACAAGGGAATTTCTTAAAATGTCTTGTTCGATTTTGCAAAATGTAGTGGTTCTTTTTTAATGCAACACAAAATATGACACAAAAAATAAAACCCTGTGAATGCAAGGGTTTTAGAACGGAGACGGTGGGATTCGAACCCACGTGCCTGTTAAGGCAAAACGATTTCGAGTCGCTCTCGTTATGGCCTCTTCGATACGTCTCCACAATATTTTGCTTTTCTCCACTTATCTCTGGCTAAACTTCACAATCAATAGTTCCACTGTCATCTGGTCTGTCATGAAACCAGTTTTAACCTGTGCTTCCATCTCCGCACAGTCTTTTAAGTTTTCGATCAAACCTTGCTTTGTAAAATTATCTGCCTGAGACATATACTTCTGTACTGCAAATGGCGGTACGCCAACTTTCTTAGCAACCTCATTGCGATTCTGCCCTTTCAGTTCTTTGATTTGCAACAGAATGTTAAAATGTCTGGTGATTAAAAATAAAATTGACATTGGTTTTTCTCGTAAAGTCAACAAATCGTAATAAAGATCCAGTGCCTGCCTCTGTTTTCTAGAAGCAATTGCATCTATCATCAAAAAAATCTGATTCGACACCTGTGTCACACAGACTGCATCAATATCTTCTACTGTGATAACCTCTTTATCCATCGCATAACAGATGAGCTTCTCAACTTCCTGCACCATACCTTCCATGTCTGTACCAGACTTATTCAGAAAATACATCAAGGTATCTCTTGTTATCTTCTTCCCGCTACGCTTTAGAAGTTGAGCAACCCAAAGCTGAATATCTTTCTCATCCATGCCATTCATCTCAGATATATATCCGACTTCTTTCACCGCTTTATAAAGGCGGTTACGCTTATCTACTTCCGATTCCACGAATATCATATAACAATAATCTGGCATCGTTCTGATATAATCTGCCAATTCATTGGAAGACTTGAATAATCCACTGTTCTCTATTAATATCAAACGACGTTCACTGAAAAACGGTAAAGTCTCTGCGACTTCGATTATCTTGGGAATCTCAATTGACTTGCCTTCGAAATAAGTATAATTCATAGTATCCTCATCGCCGATAATACCCGTCTTTAACTTATTCTTGTATAGTTTTTTCAAATACTCTTCTGTACCATACAGCAAATAACATTGCTTAAACTGATTCTGCTTGATATGTTCTTTTATAATTTGCATAAGGCACTCCTAACTGCTCAATTGACATTCCTTTTGTTTCCCTAACGGAAATACCTATACTATTTTAACCATAATTGTGAAAAGAATCAAGTACTAATTTTAATTTGTGTCATATTTCGCATATTTATTGCGTTAATGGAGATAGGTTTCAATACCATATCTGCTTCCACTAACATTTATGGTCAACGCACCTTTTTCATCTGTACGCCATACTTTCGTGTTACTTTTCTTTAGCCGCTCTAGTAGTTCCTTGTGCGGATGTCCATACCTATTTTTCTTACCACAGGAAATAACCGCCACTCTTGGTTTTATCTTCTCTAACCACTCCCCACAGGTAGAACCTTTCGAACCATGATGGGCTACTTTTAATACGTCGTATTGTTTCTCTAGCACTCCCTTGGAACTTAGGATACTCTTCTCTCCAATCTCATCTACATCCCCAGTAAGCAGCATGCGAAAAGAAGTATACGATAACTCAAGTACAAGAGAAGAAGAATTGCGATCTGCCGTTTTGAATTCAAAGGATGGATGTAAACATTTTAAACTAATCTGCCTGGTCTTTATTTGCTGGCCCTGTTCCATATATGCAACACGTATTCCTGCCTGTTTTGCCATAGAGACCATTGCTTGATATGCCTCATCCACATAATTTAAATGAGGAAGTACAAGATTCTGTATCTTCACACTGCCAGGTTCATGGCTCATCTCTATCAGCTCTTGCACCCCATTCATATGATCCTCATCCATATGGCTTACGAAACAATAATCCAGCTTTTTGACGCCTTTGTACTTTAAAAATGGTGCAATTCGATAAGTACCTGCTGCTTTCACACTGGTACTTCCTCCATCCACCAGACAAGTAACCCCCTCTCTAGTCTCTATAAAAATACTGTCCCCCTGCCCGACATCTAGCATCGTAACCTCTAAACCAGACACTGGAATATGAAAAAACAAAAGAAGCACCGCAATCGGAACAAAAACCACAACTGCTTTATGTAACTTCTTATGAATGCCATAGCAAAACAACCCAATAAGCAGCACATACACTATAATCTGCCACTCTTTTGGACGCCCCGTAATAATCGTTTGATACGCAAAGCTATGGAATAATTCACATAGGAAATGATAGAACTTTAAAATATAGTGGACACTACCGCTTAGAAAATATCCTAGGGACATCCAACACGAACCAAACAGTGCAATCAGAATTGCAGCTATCATTAACAAGGAAGCTAAAGGAAGAATCAATAAATTAAGAACTGGTGCAAGACTTGCAACCTCGTAGAAATGAAACAGAATGACCGGAAGTGTGACAATTTGAATACAACAGCTTACAAGCAATGTAGAACGAAACAGTTTGGTAAAACGGTTGAACCAGACACCTAGACTATAATATTCTGATTTTTCCTTTTGCTTCATTCTGGATTCGAAACTAGGCAAAAGCCAATGCATATACTCCTTACACAGAGGACAAAACCAGACTACCCCAACTACTGCTAAGAATGATAGTTGAAACCCACACTGAAACAGCTGATATGGTTGTTTGAACAGAATAAAGAATCCGCTGACTGCAATTGCAGATTGAGAGTCATAGGTCCGGCTTACCAAACAAGCTGACAGGGACAGACACATCATAAGAACTGCTCGATTTGTTGATACACTAAACCCAGTCATAATGCCATAGAGATAAACAAGAATCATACAAATAATAGAGGCAAGATTGTGATGAAGCCCTGCTTTCTTTAATAGTTTGAACAACAATAAACCAATCATTGAGATATGAAGCCCCGAAATGGCTAAGATGTGGGATATTCCCGCCTTCTGGTATAATATTTTTATCTCAGTACTTAATTCACTCTTGTCCCCAAGAACCATTGCATGCAGGATTTCGCTGTCCTCTTTTGTTAAAACGGTATGATAGGTACGACTTATTCTTTCTTTTAATTTACGCAAGAAACGGTATAATGGAATCTTTCCTGGTATTTTTCCTGTTATCTTTCCCTCCCAAACCTTATAACGAACTCCTTTTGCCTCATAATATGCTTTACTGTCATATTGCCCCGGATTGGCAGCCTCGTCAAACTCTGTTATTTCTCCCTGTACCGTAAGTTTATCTCCAATGTCACATAAGTAATAAGAAGTATCTTGTATCATAATTTGACTGACAGAAACACACTTACGATTTACTTTCACAACTACATCATATAAATAGATTTCTTGAAAATTGGATTTTTCTATAACATTTGTGACTTTTCCTTGGAACTTAACGTTTGTACTAAGATATTTTTCGGGTAAGTGATTGCTTAATGTATAATATGTAGGCAGAAAATAACCAAGACATAGGAATATGGGAAGTAATAGAATGAAAACATCTGAATGAACAAGATATTTTTGTTTTAAATGATAAAAGAAAGGATAACTGCCAAGACATGCTAACAAAATAATAGGAATAAAACAAAAAACAGAACATATATATTTATTACAGACGATACCTATCATAAAAAGACATAGTATCCAAATTGAAGGTCTTTTGACCAATGACATTCCTCCCTATATATAGCCTGCTGTCTCCCCTTAGACAACAGGCTGTATTTTTTAATTTCTTACAGCGTTTAATTGATTACGATATCCAGATTTCGTTCAAAGAATCCATCAAATTTTATCTTTTCACGATAAGTTGGAACGGCAACTCCATCAATCATAAACTGCACTTTGTTAATAGATGACATTTCACACAATGAATTTACAATCGAATAGATTGCCACTTCATCTGTTATATCAGGAAGCTTATTCATAAATTTCTTGTTAAGATACACATAGCAGACACCTTCACGAATTGCTGTTTTCTGAACAACAGTACCTTTCGGAATCGTTGCTTTTACTTCCTCGTTTTCAATATTTTTAATCACGCCTGGTCCATCAATCAGTCTTTGAATAATAAGCTGTTCCAAAGAAATAGTTCCATCATACGTTACACTTACATCTACTTCTTTCAAACGATTTCCTTTTTTATTGGCAAAATACAAACTCATAGTTACATTTTGACTAAAATTAGTTTCTCTTCCTGTATTGTCAATAAAATCTTCTGCCGTTTCAAATCCATACGGCTTATCGGCAGACTGCATTAATGGCTGGTCTTCTACATAGATTTCAACACATTCCACGCCTTTTATCTGGCACATCATCTTTACAACTGCCGCACGAAGAAAGATTTCTGATATACCTGTCAAATTAGAATAATTTGAATTAAAATGAAGAATAAGCTGTCCATCATCATTTAATTCAAAGGTCAAAAGCTCAACATTATCTGGTTTCACCTTTTTGTATTGCAAAGATTTTGGTACTTTTGACATGGCATCTATCAGTTCCGAAATCAAATCCATTGCATCGGTTGCTTTTGCCTCATAAGAAGCACTGACCAACTCTGTTTCTTCACTGTTACAATAATAAATTTCATATTCATTTTTTTTGTTCTCTGAATGTTCTTTCTTATTACATCCCATAAGAGCCAAAACGGATATGAAACATAACAGAACAATAATTATTTTACTTTTCTGCATATCCTATACCTCCTATGCAATATAAGTCAATGGAATACGAACGGTAAATGTCGTTCCTTCCTGCTCTTTGCTGTATACTTTAATTGCTCCACGATGCATTAAGATAGCATTTCTTGTAATAGACAGACCTAGACCTGTTCCACCTGTTTCTCTTGAACGCGCTTTATCTACACGATAAAAACGTTCAAATATGGAATCCTGTGCATCTTCAGGAATACCCACACCGGAGTCCGATACTTTCAGATAGAAAAACTTATGGTCAGCATTCAGTGTTACGTGAACCCATCCTTCATCATAATTGTACTTGATGGCATTTTCAATTAAGTTGTTAATGGCAAGCGACAATTTTACCTCATCTACTTCCGCCATAACAGGACGGAATGACTCAAATACCAGCTCAATGGATCGTTTATTGGCAATTGGCTGTAATCGCTTTAGTATCTGCTCAACCAGTTCATTGATGTTTAGGTTTGTTATATTCATCTCTCCAGACTTCTTATCCATTTTTACAAGAGACAGTAAATCTGTAATAATCTTATTCTCACGTTCGATTTCCTCTGTGATATCTACTAAGAATTCACGATATAATTCATTTGGCACTTCTTCCTGACTTAAAAGGGAGTCAGATAGTACTTTAATGGAAGTAATCGGTGTCTTTAACTCGTGAGATACGTTGGATACAAATTCCTGTCGACTATCCTCTAGTTTTTGAAGTCTTGCTAACATATGGTTAAAAGAATCTGAGATACTTTCCATCTCCTTGAATCCTTTAAATTCTATTTTTTCATCCATAAATCCATCGGACCATCTGTCAAACGAGTTTGTTATCTGTTTCAAAGGTCTAAGATAAAAATTTCCGTATAAAATGGAACAAGTGCAAACTAAGATTACTAGAACCAAAAACATAAGAACTGTTGTCTGCTGCATCTCATCATAGATAGTCTGAATTCCTACAATAGAAAAGCTGGTAATAATACCTCCAATTATCTCCTTATTATCCGGATTAATAACTGGATAAGTTAACTCAACATATTGATTGGTTCGATCAATATACTTTCCAGTATTGCCACGTACTGCCTGTACAACTTCTTCTGAAATCAAGGTTTTTCCCTCTTCCAATCCATAGGTATCAAAACGAATCGTCAGTCCATTGTCCACAATTAGGATTCTTCCCTCATAAATATCAGCAACCTGTGCTATTTCATTAATTACACTAGCTATTTTCGCAGGATCTGTGGCTGTATAATACCCATTGGACACAAGCAGGTTGGAAATAATATTGATATTACGTGTTAATTCCGCTATTTTCTGCTCCATTGCCCGATTTTCATAGGTGTTCAAAAGCAGCTTTGACATTGCAAATATTGGCAGAATTCCAATTAAGATGCATACAGTAATCAGCTGCAATTTCATACTTTGAAATATTTTTACCTTTTGTTGTATCTTCTTAAAAATGTCTCCTCACCCGCCCTTTCAAACAAATGCAGTTTCATATACTATCATGAAATAAGAAGTTCCGAAGAACTTCTTATCTGAACTAATCGTATCTTTTTGTTTTTCCTTTCTAATCTTGAAAGAAATAACCAACGCCCCACTTTGTATGTATATACTGTGGCTCGCTTGGATTTGTTTCGATCTTTTCGCGTAATCTACGTATATGCACATCTACTGTTCTTACATCGCCAGGGTAATCAAATCCCCACACTGTATTCAGTAAATTTTCACGACTATATACTTTATTCTTATTCAGCATTAAAAGTTCTAATAAATCAAACTCTTTTGCTGTTAAATTGACTTCTTTATTGGCAATATAGACTCTTCTGCTTTCGCAGTCGACTTTTAACTGACCATAGGAAACCGTTTTACCTTCTTCCTCATCCTTTGCCTTCTTATTATTGCCGCTTCTTCTCATAATGGCTTTAATACGTGCTTTTACTTCTAAGATATTAAATGGCTTTGTGATATAATCATCTGCACCATATTCCAAGCCCAGAATTTTATCCATGTCATCACCTTTCGCTGTCAACATGATAATAGGCATCTGGGAAAATTCTCGAATCTGCTGACACACCTGAAAGCCATCAAGTTTCGGCAACATGACATCTAATAACACTACATCATATTCTTTTTTCTTTGCCGCCTCTAATGCTTCCTCCCCATCATAGGCACAATCTACATCCATCCCATCTTGTTCCAGACTAAAACGGATCCCTTTCACAATTAATTTTTCGTCATCAACGACCAGCACATTCTTTCCCAATTCTTTCACCTCGTCACTGCACAGAAATTAAGTCTTTTACTTTATTAAAAACACCGTCCTTAATTCCTTCCACATTCTTTAATTCTTCTATTGACTGAAACGCTCCATGATCTTCCCGATAAGAAATGATGCATCCTGCTTTCGCTTCTCCAATACCGGGTAACGAAGTAAGCTTATCTATATCAGCAGTATTTATGTTCACCTTATCCTCCGCACCACTTTTGCTTTCTGTAGTCGTTCCATCCTGCAAATTAACCAAAACACTTTCATTTGCACTAGAACTTGATACTTCATCCTCTGTTGGAACATATATTTTTTCAGAATCTGTAACCGTCTTTGCAAGATTCAGATACGTGACTGCAGCTTCTTTTGTAAAGCCGCCTGCCTGTTCAATCAGTTCATTCATCCTGGCACCCTCAGAAAATGTATACACTCCTGGATGCTTTACTGCACCACACACATAGCAACACAGCTTTCTAGAAACTTCAATTTGCTCTCTATCTGTTACTAACGGTTCGGATGGCTGTTTCGTAATGGCAATGTCTTCACTGGTCACAAATTCTTCCTGTATGTTTTTGGTATTTTCTCTTGAGACGTACAAAAAGCCCGCGATAATAATAAATGTTACCGCTAAGGCGAGACTTCTCTTGGCAAGAAAAATATTGCTTAGTAATATAGTTTTTTTCTCTCGTTTCATATTGTCTCCTTATAAAGAAATACCTCTATACCTTTTCATAACGAGACACAATAACATTCTACATAAATGCCGAATCGAATACAATAGTTTTTTTATTTTTTCTTGACAGAATTTTAGACAAAATTCGTTTACTCCCATTTGAATAAGAAGATACCTCCGATAATGATTCCAAGTCCTATTACTTTTCTCCACTCGAAATCCGTTTTTTCCATACCGAACATACCAAATAATTCAATGATATATGCAACTACTAGCTGTGCCGTTACAATAAAGATAGCAGCTCTGGCAGCTCCTAAATTAGAAACGCTTTGAATCACTGTATATGTTATGAACGCTCCCATAACACCACCAAGGAGCATATACTTGTTGTCAATCTTGAATACAGAGAAAAGGTTTGTATTACGTTCTGTAATCAGCCAGGCAGCAATACAAACGACAAACGCTGAAAACTGAACAAAGCTAGATGACACCCACACTCCAGTCTGTTTGGTTACACCTGTATTAAAAACTCCTTGTATACTCATAAGCGCACCAGATAATAATGCAATTAAAATGCCCCACATATGATTTTCCTCCTTATGCAATATAAAAACATATCAATTGACCATATTTTTCATATTGTAAGTATGGATCATTTGTAGGGCATTTATACTTTTCCTTAGTTTATTCCTTCTATAATTACATCAAATGATGCTAACATCAATCGATGCTAACATCAATTGCTGCTTCTAGTTTCTCTATCATTTCATCAATATGTTTCTTCTCAATGATAAGTGGTGGTACAAAACGAATAATATTAGTACCTGCACTTACTAGAATTAACCCATTCTCAATTGCCTTTGTGATAACTGGACCAACTGGTACCGTAAACTCAAGTCCCTGCATAAATCCTTTCCCACGACGTTCTTTGATAAAGTCATATTTTGCAGCAAGGGCATCTAACTTTTCTTCAAAATAAGGGGTTGTTTCTTTCACATGTTTCAGAATTCCTTGTTTTTCATACAAGTCAAATACTTTGTTCACTGCGGCTAATACAAATGGGTTTCCTCCATATGTTGTACCATGGTCTCCAGGAACAAGGACACCTGAAACTTTTTTGTTTGCAACAAATGCTCCAACTGGCACTCCACATCCAAGTGCTTTTGCAGTAGTCACTATATCTGGCTGAATTCCATAGTTTTGGAACGCATACATTTTTCCTGTTCTTCCCATTCCACACTGAATTTCGTCACAAATCATCAAAATATCATGTTCATCACACAATGCACGGATTCCTTTGATAAACTCTTCATTGGCTGGGTAAATACCGCCTTCCCCTTGAACTGCTTCTAGGATAATGGCACAAGTTTTATCTGTAATGAATGCTTTCACACTTTCCAAATCATTGTAATCTGCAAATTTAATACCGGCTGTCATTGGACCAAACGGTTCCTGATAATGCTTATTGCCAGTTACCGCTAAAGCTCCTAGACTTCTTCCGTGGAAAGAGTGATTCATGGATATGATTTCGCTGTCCTCTTTGATTCCTTTTTGGTAAGCATATTTACGTGCCAGCTTAATAGCGCCTTCTATTGCTTCTGTTCCACTGTTGGTAAAGAACACTTTATCCATTCCAGTGGCGGTTACTACTTTTTTCGCAGCTTCTGCTAAATTGGAATTATAGAATAAATTGGATGTATGTATTAATTTATCCACCTGCGCTTTTAACGCATCGTTAAATTCTTTATTGTTATAACCTAATGCAAATACGGCAATCCCTGCACCAAAATCCAAATACTGTTTGCCTTCTACATCATATAAATACACGCCATCGCCTTTGTCTAACACAATTTGATGACGGTTATACGTATGAATTAAGTACTGTTCCGCTTCGTCCATCATTTTCTGCATATTAGCCATAATTTTGCCTCCTATTTCACAAGTTCTTCCTCTTCATGAGAATACAATGCTCTATGATCATCGATGATTGCTGTTCCAATCCCCTTTTTGGTAAAGAACTCAAGTAATAAACAATGTTCTTTTCTTCCATCTAAAATATGTACCCTATTTACACCATTCTCAACCGCTTCGATGCAGTTATTAATCTTAGGAAGCATTCCTCCACTGATATAACCATCTTCAATCATTTTTCTTGCCTTTTCTAACGTCAAGACAGAAACTAATGTACTCTTATCATCCGGGTCCATACAAACACCTTCAATATCGGTTAAAAAAGCTAACTTTTCTGCTTCGATTGCTTTCGCAACTGCACTGGCAGCCTCATCTGCATTAATGTTATAAGACTGATAATCGTCACCTAAACCAATTGGAGCGATAACCGGAATAAAATCATTATCAATCAAAGAATCAATCAGATCCTCATCAACGTATTCTACATTTCCTACGTAACCGATATCTTCTCCATCTGCTGTCTTCTTCGTACAACGTAATGTACCACCATCTTTTCCAGAGATTCCAGCTGCTTTTACACCAAGCTGTTCAATCATCTGCACCAGATTTTTATTCACTTTATTTAAAACCATTTCCGCAATTTCCATTGTTTCAGCATCTGTCACACGTAAACCATTTACAAATTTGGATTCTTTTCCAACCTTTGAAAGCCATTTGCTGATTTCCTTTCCACCACCATGTACGATAATAGGTTTCATTCCAATTAATTTAAGCAGTGCAACATCTTTAATAACACTTTCTTCTAACTTTTTATCTAACATGGCACTGCCACCATATTTAATGACAATCTTTTTATTCGTAAAATCTCTTATGTAAGGTAGTGCCTCAATTAATGTCTGTGCTTTAATTAATATTTCCTGCATGTATTCGTCCATTCTGTTTACCAAACCTTCCTTATTTCTTATCTTTCTAAAATACACGTTGCTTACGAACGGTAATCTCCATTAATCTTAACATAATCATAGGTTAAATCACAGCCCCAGGCTGTTGCTTCACTACTGCCAGCTTTCATATCTGCTGTTGCTGTTACTTCCTTAGCAGATAAAATCTTAGTTGCAAACTCCTCATCATAGTCAGTAGCCATTCCATTTTCTGCTAGTTTCAGTTTACCAGCTTCACTTTCTACCCACAGATCAATTACTTCAGGGTCAAAAGATACTCCAGAGTAACCCATTGCGCAGAAAATTCTTCCCCAGTTTGCATCGCTTCCGAATACGGCTGCTTTCACTAAATTAGATGTAATGATTGACTTGCTTAATTCCTTAGCATCTTCATAGGATGCCGCATTCATTACTTTTACTTCAAGTAATTTGGTAGCGCCTTCACCATCTGCTGCCATTTTCTTGGCTAGATTAATTGCTACATATTGCAGTGCATTTTTAAATGCCTCATAATCTGCATCTTTCTCTGTAATCTTTTTGTTACCTGCTTTTTGATTGGCAAGAATCATATAAGAATCATTGGTTGAAGTGTCACGATCCACACTAATCATGTTAAAGGATACTTTCACAACTTCACTGATTGCTTCCTGTAATAACTCTTTACTGATACATACATCTGTTGTAGTTACACAAAGCATCGTTGCCATGTTTGGATGAATCATACCAGAACCTTTTGTCATGGCACCAATGGTTACGGTCTTGCCACCGATTTCCACTTCTACTGCACATTGTTTACTATAGGTATCTGTTGTCATAATGGCTTGGGCTGCTTCGTTTCCACCGTCAGCCGCAAGACCTGCTGCAAGTATCTTGGCTCCCTTAGTGACTTTTTCCACTGGAAGAAGCTGACCGATTACACCTGTGGAACAGGTTAAGATGTCATCTGTCTCTACTCCTAAAGCCTCGGCTGCTGCCTGTGCCATTGCTGCATCTGCCTTTTTTCCTTCTTCCCCAGTACATGCATTGGCATTGCCTGCATTTAAAATAACACCTCTTACCGTTTCTCTTGTTTTTACAATCTTTATATCACGCTGTACAGGAGCCGCTTTTACCACATTTGTTGTAAATACGCCTGCCACCGTTGCTTCTGCATCACTAAATACAAGTGCCATATCTTTGTTACCATTTTTTTTAAGTCCTGTTACAGCACCTGCGGCACGAAAGCCCTGCACTGCCGTTACTCCACCACTAATTTCTTTCATATGTAGTCCTCCTTTTCGCAAATCGGAATCTTGCTCTTGCAAATTATTTATAATTATACATCACTGATGTATATTATGCAACCCATTTTCTTATTTCGTTAATAGAAATGATTTACTCTACAATTCTACCCTATAAATGCTTAAAAATCTATAAATTAGCACTTGCATAATAATTAAATGTGTTGTATATTTATAATCAAATAATGCAAGTGCATAAACATACATTCACATTGGGTTGTACTGCATAAACTTGCACGTAATGACTTACACTACATGCAAAATAGAATACGGAGGTATATATTATGAAAGAAAAAGTAATTCTTGCTTATTCTGGTGGACTTGACACTACTGCTATTATCCCTTGGTTAAAGGAAAACTTCGATTATGAAGTTATCTGCTGCTGTATCGACTGCGGTCAGGGAGAAGAATTAGACGGATTAGAAGAAAGAGCAATCTCCTGTGGCGCATCAAAATTATACATAGAAGATGTTATCGATGAATTTTGTGATGAATACGTAGTTCCATGTGTTCAGGCAAATGCAATCTATGAAAATAAATATTTATTAGGAACTTCCATGGCTCGTCCAGTAATTGCGAAGAAATTAGTTGAAATTGCCAGAAAAGAAGGCGCTACAGCAATCTGCCATGGTGCTACTGGTAAAGGAAACGACCAGATTCGTTTTGAATTAGGTATCAAAGCACTTGCTCCAGACCTTAAGATTATTGCTGCTTGGAGAAATGATGCTTGGACGATGAATTCTCGTGAAGAAGAAATCGAATACTGCAAGGCACACGGAATTGATTTACCATTCTCCGCAGACACAAGCTACAGCCGTGACCGTAACTTATGGCACATCAGCCACGAAGGTCTTGAATTAGAAGATCCTGCTTGTGAACCAAACTTCGAACATTTATTAGTTCTTGGTACAACTCCTGAAAAAGCTCCTGACGAAGGCGAATATGTTACTATGACATTTGAAGCCGGTGTTCCAAAGAGTGTTAACGGGAAAGAAATGAAAGTTTCTGATATCATCCGTACTTTAAATGAATTAGGCGGAAAACATGGTATTGGTATCGTAGATATCGTAGAAAACCGTGTAGTTGGCATGAAATCTCGTGGTGTTTATGAAACTCCTGGCGGAACAATCTTAATGGAAGCTCATCAGCAGTTAGAAGAATTAATCTTAGATAGAGATACCACTACAATGAAAAAAGTTATGGGTAACAAATTAGCTGATATCGTATATGAAGGAAAATGGTTTACACCACTTCGTGAAGCTACTCAGGCTTTCATCGAAAGCACACAGAAATATGTTACTGGTGAAGTGAAATTCAAACTTTACAAAGGCAACATCATCAAAGCTGGCGAAACATCACCATACTCTTTATACAATGAAAGCATCGCTTCTTTCACAACTGGTGATTTATATGACCACCATGATGCAGAAGGTTTCATCAACTTATTCGGTCTTTCTAGTAAAGTTCGTGCAATGAAAATGCAGGAAGTAGAAAGAAACAATAAATAGTTTCAAACAATAAATAGTTTCTAAATAGTCTATTGCAAAAAACATCCAGACCAATCGTTTGGATGTTTTTTCATGTAATAAGGACTTGCAGCCACACACACCACAAGCCCTCATACCTCAACAATATGAAGTTTTTTAATTTCTGTCACTACAGTTCGCCGCATCAATGGCAATCGCAAGCATTAATCCCATAGTCTCATCTGCTGGGTCTGCAAAATCCAGTACATAGGTGTCTCCCCAATGAAATGGTTCCTTGGATATATGTACTACCCTGGAACACCCACTCATTACATCATAATTCCAGCCCAAGAAGTCTCCTTCCACACGCCAGCCATTGTAATCAATCTCATACTGTGGACGGAACAGCGAAAACTTTTTCTGTATGGTTCCAATCTGACAGCCACTGATTTCTATTTCAAATGCTGGAAGAAATGTAAGCAGTCTCTGGTGTATTGCACCTATCTCCCTGCCACTGCTTTTTTCATAAATGTGAATATTGTGCCCAATTGATAAAAACTCTGCCTTTACAAAATATTTCGGATTCTCGTATTCATCATACACATCATAGGTATCCGTCCATGAAAATACTCTCTGTTTAATGTACAGTTTCATTGCTCTCTCCCACAAAATTATATTTATATTGTATTATCGGCTTGCCTTTCTTAACTTCCTGTAATCATAGGTAAACTTGCCAATAGTACATATATATAATATATTATACCAATTTGCATAATCTGTTGTCCATTTTGTAACGATTGATTTGGCGATACCGTATTCTTTTACGATTGATGATACTGTCTTTCCAGATTCTCTTAATGCTACAATTTGCTTTTTTAAATCGTCCGAATAATTTTTCACTTTTCCTGCCATGACGTCATTCTCTTTTTTTGATGTCAATTTGTATCGGTTTCTGTATTATAACAGGCCGAATGTTATTTTTCTAATATATTATAGCCGATCCATTACAGTGATTATAGTATAGAAGTGAAGCGGACGGTAGCCACCTTCTTATGGGACGCTTACATTTAATCAAATCTGATTGCATCAACTGGTTTTATCCTTGATGCCTGCAATGCAGGTATGACAGAAAATGCAACTCCTTCAGTAACGGATATAAACAGCGTAATCACTATTGTTCGAAAATGTAATTCGAGCAAGAATACAGTAAAAAAGAACTTTAACATTATTGCAGAAAAAAAAGAATACAAAATAATACAGCATATAATATTAATAAACCAAGACGTAATTGAGATTACAATGCCCTCAAACATAAATTGCAACATAATGCCTTGCGCATTTGCACCTAATGCGCGCCGTATTCCAATTTCTGCAATACGTTCTTTAACCGAGAAAGAAAGTGTTAGCATTATAATAAATCCTGATATTACAACAAGTGTCATTAAAATAGCATTACTAACAGCTTTAATAGCTTTTGCCACAATATTATACTTCTCAACTATGTCCATATAAGTCGTTATCTGTAATTTTTTCATATCCTGATTCTTTTTTAACCAATCCTTTACACATTTACACCCCTCTTCATAAGCTTCACTTGAAAATACGAAAACAAATGTATACTTTTTTGTTGATTGTATATTCTGATTTGTAAACCATGTTTCTGGTGTAAATAACCTACAAGTCGCATATATTTCATTTTCAGATGATAATTCACTATTAATCTTTAAATTAGAAGAAATTGTATTTGGTAAATCAGCAATTACGCCTTTAACTTCTAATTCATATATCGTACTCATAAATCTAAACTTTATTTTTTCACCGACACTATTCTTCTTCCCAAATAACAGTTTAGATGTACTCTCTTCAATGATAACTTTAGCATCGTTTTGATTATAATCTTGTTTTGAAAAATCACTTCCGTATAGGATATTATTCCATTTGCAATAATCACCTCCATCCTGATAATAAACTGGCTGAGATAAAAAAGAATAACTACATCCACATAATTCCATCTCAACATTTATACCAGTATTTCTATATCTTCGTTTACAAATACCAGTTGACAATAAAGTTTGATATTCTGTCAAATTTATATCTTCCTTCTCTACAACTATTTCATCAACATTCAACTTACTACCCGAAGAAATAATCAAGCTATTTCGATCAAAGCATTTTGCTTTCTTATACTTATTTCTTATGTAGGCATTAATCACTTCATTTCCTGTTGTAAAAAGAAATAGACCAAACGCAATACCTGCAATCGTCAATCTAACTCTTAACTTATTACTAAATACTGTTTTTAACAATATATGAATTATAAATTTAATCTTTTCCAACACTTAATCCTTTCCTAAATCTATTACTCTATCTGCAAATTGTGCCGCTCTCTGACTATGCGTTACCAAAATAATCGTTTTTCCCTCGCTTTTCAACTGTTTAAACAGCTCCAATACAATTGATTCATTGCAACTATCAAGATTTCCAGTTGGTTCATCGGCTAAAATGTACTCTGGCGAAAAAAGTAGTGCTCTTGCAATAGCAACTCTCTGTTTTTCTCCTCCAGAAAGAAATCTTGTTTCCATTTTCATAATATCCTTTATACTAAGCAAATCTGACAGATGTTCTAAATGTTCCTTAAATTCTAAGGACATTTTTTTATTACTATATACAATCGGTAAAATTATATTTTCATAAACGTTTAAGTCTTCTAGCAAATTATATGACTGAAATATGAAACCAAATTGTTCATTTCTTATTTTGCTTTTTTTTCTATCACTTAAATTATCCATACATCTTTCATTTAGAAAATATTTTCCCGAATAATCACTATCTAACAAACCCACTATATTTAATAAGGTACTCTTTCCAATTCCTGATGGTCCTACAACCGAAATGAACTCATTATCCTGTACAGAAAAGCTTCTATCCTTAATAATAACTTTATCTTCTCTATACTGTTTTGTAATATCTATCAAATCAATCATAATGTATAACAAGTCCCCCTTCATATTTATTTTTCATTATAAGTAAAATTCTCATAAACAATATCATTTTCTGAAATTCCTGATATAATCTGAGTATATTTTCCGTCAGATATCCCTGTTTCAATAGGTTTATATTTATATGAACCATCTTGATCTACACACGCAAAGGCATCACCATTTTCAAATTGATATATATAATTGTTCGGAATTGCTATTACTCCATTCCGTTGGCTGAGTAATATAAAAACTTGTACCTCCATTCCTGGTCTCAATAACATTTTACGTTCTTTCACTTTTACGCATATTTCGAAGGTTTTTTTATGAATTGTATCACTAATATGAACTATTTTGCCCTCTAACCTAATTTCATTGTAAACAATATAGCACTCTGACTGATATGTAAAGTTATTAATAAGTTCTTGTGGCAACTGAACGTTACATATAATATTTTGATAACTTAATAATGTGATAACAATTTCATCTTCATAAGTTATATTTATTACTCTAACCTTATCTTTTACCCTATACTCATTATTACCTTGCTTCGCTATAAGCATGCCTGCTTTAACAATATCACCTTGCTTTACACATATTTTATACTCGCTGTTCTTTTCAAGTCTTACATAATGATAATCATCTTGAGCAAATGTCACAGTTCCTATTTCTTCCCTATACTCGCTTATATCTGTACGCGATACCTTATATGCACTATCCAAATTCACATCATCTTCTTCTAAATCTTTATCTGATATTTGTATTTCATACGGATCACTATTATTCAATTCAAAATTAAGATATAGAGAAAATACACATAGCACTAGTAACAATACTGTAACAATTATTCGTTTCAACTACTCACTCCTCCTGCCCTATCTACTTATTCACAAGCAATGCTTCTATATATTCTTTTATGTTTTTATCATTTTCACTGTTATTTATAAAGAATCCAGTATTATCGGCAAACATACACAATTCTTTCTTTTGATTCTTATATAAAATAATTTTTGACGTTTTTACAATATCAAACTTTCTAATACCTTGTTTATAATTCAAATTATATGTAAATGTAGCATTATCGTTCTTTTTGAATAAATAATCCACCACCTGCTCTTTTGTAAATTCATCCTTAACCTCACCATTATCGTTACTTAACATCACTTTCATATTTGTAATGTTTAAAAAGTCAAATGCACAAAAATCACATATCTTTAAATTTTCCAAAATTGAAACGTTTGTATGAACTGGATTATCCTTATCATTTGGAATTTTTGGATAGATAAGATCTGCGTCACCGCTAAATAGCATGTTGTCATTTCCATCTTCTACTATATTTTCATTATACCCTTTTGTATTTGCAATATGAAAATATGGTGTTTTATATTTTAGTTCTCTATCATTTATGACAAAATTTATAGCATCTATTGAAAAATCAGCTCTTTTTTTATAATCTTCTATACCTAGTTGCAGCACACACCAATAAACATTCCATCCTTTATAGTTATATGATTGCTCAAAGTATAAATCGGAACACTGAACAGAATACTCCCCTTCCCCTGTTACATCCAATGATTTAAATTGAAAACTTTTAATTTTTTTAGTTGAAATGATTGGGATTGCAAAAGATTGTTGATAATCCATTGTTGAATAATAGCAAAGCCCATATTTTAATATATCGCCACCATAAATTTCCACTTCCCTTTTTTCCCCTTTTGTACACCCTGCCATACATATACCGATTATGATACACATCAGTATGATACACAGAGAATTTCTATTCATTTTCCTTGATTTACGCAACGTTATACTATTCACAATTAATTCTCCTTCCTTCGATTTTTACACGAAAAAATGCAGGATATGCTCAATTGACCACAAACCTGCAAATTTTCATTAAAAATTATCTAGTTACTAGAGTAGTTGTAACACCATTTCCACTGTAACAATAACTTGTCTTAGTATAAGATGTATTCTTAGTAACTGTATTGATTTTTTTGAAATCCCATCCATACAATGTTCCCATTCCTGCCAATCTGTAATCGCCTAAAATAAATTTACTCAAATCGTAAGTATTAGTTTGAGAAATACAGAAAGTATATGTAACTGTCGCTGAATATGAACCAGACAAGTTGGCACTTAACTCGTTAACATCATCTGATGCTGTTACACCAAGTTCAGCACTTACAATTTTAGCAACACTACGTTCTTTCGTTACTGCCGTTGTTACTGAATATGTTTGTCCTTGGTTTTTCACCCAATCACCATAGTACACTAAACATTTGTAGAAATCTCCCACTTTCATTTTATAGTAATCTGTTAGCAATGTAGTATTCTTCTTATCAAACTCCCATGATTGATTGCTGTAATACGTTGATCTTCCATGATAATCAGGTGCGGTTTTCTTAGCTGCATAAGCAACATTTCCACATGGCATCAATAATACGGTGCACATTGCCAAACATACTCCTTTAAATAAGTTTATTTTCATTTTTTAAAACCTCCCATTAATTAATAAAGCAAATCTAATTTTTAGAGTAAATCTAATATTGCCCCCTAAGATACTTACTCATTAGGCACCTTACATATATTAACTTATTTTCTATAATCTGTCAAGTTTTTATCTTATATTCCAATAGTAGTTAAAATGTGACTCAACCTTTATAGCTATTATGCCCAGTGGATTGGTAGTGATGAACGCCGTATTTCCAGATGAGGTAGGACGGGATTAAGAAGAGGAAGACAAATAGAGGGGTGAGGCTGTAAAGAGGGGCTGTCTTTTTGTCTAGAAGATAGAGTAAGGGGTAATATTGAACTAGGGCATAGGGAATAAGGAAGGTGTTGAACTGAAGGAGTCGCTTTCCATAGATTTCCATAGGAAAACGAAGCCGAAAAAATGACTTTGCTGTTTTCGCCCCATTCAAAAGGAGCAAAATGCTCTGCATTTGCCCCTTCCTTTTCCTAATTATTTATTGCAGTAACCTTCATGTTACCGTTCTCATCAAGATTAATCCAAACATTATACTGACCATCTCCAAGCATTACACCATCAGCCGTATTTCCAAACATTAGATTTGGATAAGCAACCGCCATAGACGCTACAAACCCATCTGTAAAAATCACTTCATCTCCTAATGCTTCAAACCCTTCTTTGGTTTCAATGGTCTGAATTGCCTGATTTACATGTACGGTAATTGGAAATGACACATAACTAGAAAATGCTTTAAAATCATATCCGTTAATGGAATCTAAAACTTTCTGTGCAAATTCTTCTACTGCCTCATTGCTGCCAATTGTATATAAATGCTCTTTATCTTCTGTATAATTAATCGATTCTAATGTCAAGTCTACATCCTTAAGTTCTGTTTTTCTCTCATAAAAATAGCCTTTTAAAGCGTCATCTTTTTGCTGTTTTAACAATATATAGTATCGGTCATCATGAAATCGAATTCCATCCTCTAACAGTTCACACGAAAATGAATGCTTCTCCGCTCGATACGCTCCAACAAAGGTAATCTGTGCTTCATTCGCTTCTTTATCATACCAGAGATCAAGTATTACTTCTTCATCGCCAAACATACCCTTATACAAATTATGTGCTTTTTCCTCTGCACTCAATGCAATCCCTTTTAATTCTTCTAACGCATCAATATCTATGGAAGGAACTTCTGCATCCTCTGTTGTAAGTACTTCCGATGAAACGACTTCAGTTGCAGCCGGTTTGCTAGAAGTTGGAGGCTTTTTTGTCGTAACCTGATTATTTTTTTGACATCCAGCCAATGCAAACGTTGTTACACAAAAAGCAATAACAGCACCTAAGCAAATTTTCTTTCTCACTCCACACTCTCCTTTTTCTTTAACGCTTCCCTCATTATAATACAAACAAATAGAAGAGACAAGAAAAACAGGCTCTATAATAAATGTTGGGGTATGTGAATGAACTCATTCACAACTCCGGCATTT
>CALFNR010000198.1:0-2636 GCA_937903005.1 uncultured Lachnoclostridium sp.
AACAGATTAAGAGCCGACCAGAGGTAATTGAATGTAATTACATCTCAGCAGAAGAAGCGTGGGAAAAGTGTAAGAAGGAAATGTTTGATGGACAGAAAGAGTTGACAGATACATTTTCAGAGGACAACCCATTAGCTGATTCGGCATCGTATGAAGTGTATTTAAGTGATATAAACAAACAGCAGGGGTTTGTGGATTATGTGAAAGGATTAGAAGGGGTGCGACAGGTAAATAACGCAGAGAGCACAGTAAAAAGCTTATCCAGCTTTAATTCTTTAGTGGCATATGCATCTGCAGCTATCATTATTATCTTAATAGCAGTATCTATTTTCTTAATTAGTACAGCTGTTACAATGGGTATCTCAATTCGTCGTGAAGAAATTCGTATTATGCGATTAGTTGGAGCGTCAGATTTTTTTGTAAAAGCACCTTTTATTGTAGAAGGAATTATAATCGGAATTGTAGGAACCTTAATTCCATTAGGAATTTTGTTTGTTCTGTATCAAAAAATTATTTCATATGTATTGAATAGATTTAACATGCTTTCTAATTTCTTAATATTCTTAGAACCAGAGAAAGTATTTGATGCATTAGTGCCAGTATCTTTTGTTATTGGTATTGGAATTGGATTTGTTGGAAGTTATATAACGGTAAGAAAGCATTTGAAAGTATAGTGAGGATAAGGTGGGGTGTGTTCCAGATAGGCAGAAAAGAGCCGAAAGAGGATACACACTTTGCTGTATTTGGGGAAGGAAAGGATTTGAATATGCGTTTTATAAAACAAGTGGTCAAGAGGGCACTGGTACTAACTACCATAACGACTCTTGCTTTTTCCCAGACAGCATCTGCAACTTCTATTCAGGATGCACAGGATCAGAAGAAGGTTCTGGAGTCGAAAAAGGCAGAAGTGGAGAATTCCATTGCAGAGCTAGAAAAACAACAAAACAACATTGTTGCTTACATTGAAAAGCTGGATGAGAAGTTAAATAAGTTAAATGATGAAATTACATCATTAAAGTCGCAAATTAAAGATGCTAATGGCAATCTTGACAAGATAAAGAAAGATTTGAAAGAGGCAAAAGAAACTGCACAAAATCAGTATGATACCATGAAGAAGCGAATAAAATATATGTATGAAAATGGTTCACAGGATTATGTGGAGATTTTACTTAGTGCAAACAGTATTAGTGATTTATTAAACCGGTTTGAGTATATCAATAAGATTAATCAATATGATAATCATCTTCTTGATAAGTATGAAGAGTCTAAAAATCTAATTTCGAAGAAGCAGGTAGAACAGCAAAAACAGATTGAAAAGCTCGAGACAATGCAGAAGGAGCTAGAAGTGGAACAGCAAGGTGTAGAAAAGCTTTCTGCAAAGAAAACAGAGCAGTTGAGAAAGAAGAAGGCTGCGATTAAGTCTTCTAAGTCAAAAGTTTCTGCATACGATTCTGCGATCCAAAAGCAGGAGGATTTACTAGAAAAACTTCTGGAAGAGGAAAGAAAGCGTCAAGAAGAGGAATTAAGAAGACAAGAGGAGCTAAAACGCCAGGAAGAGCTAAAGCGCCAGGAAGAGGAGAAAAAGAAGCAAGAGCAGCAGAATCAGAACTCCAATAATAGTAGTAATAACTCAAGCTCTAATTCCAGTAACAATGGTGGCTTGAGCCCAATCGTCGCAACAGGTACAAGGTACCGCTGGCCTTTAAATGTAAGTGGAACAATCACATCTTCATTTGGATATCGTGATGCTCCAACAGCAGGAGCAAGGTCCTATCACAAGGGAATTGATATTGCGGTGCCTAGTGGGACATCAGTTGTAGCAGCGGCTAATGGAACCGTAACAACTGCATCGTATCAGTCAGCAGCGGGAAACTTTATTATGGTTTCTCACGGAAATGGTGTTTATACGGTTTATATGCACTTATCCTCCATTAATGTATCTGCAGGGCAGACAGTCAGTCAAGGACAGGTAATCGGATACTCTGGGAATACTGGGGTTTCAACAGGCCCACATCTGCATTTTGGTGTAAATGTAAATGGTTCTTACGTGAATCCATTTAATTATGTTAGTAGACCATAATCGGTTTATATGCTTTAGGCTGGAGGATTTAGAATGGAACGTAAAAAATTTCTATCGGGTTTTCTGTGTGGGATAGCGCTTACTCTTTGTATGGGAGTGTTCATTGTGTATGGTAATCAGTTAGGATGGTTTGATAAGATTTATCAGACATCAAAAGGCTCCGAGAAAATTACCAATTCAGAACGTCGGCATGCCCTGCAAAAACTAGGTTTGTTAGAAAAGTATATTGATAAGTTCTATTTGAATGACTTAAATGCAGAGGACTACGAAGATGGTTTGTATAAGGGACTAGTTAGTAGTTTGGATGATAGATATGCAGCGTATTACAACAAAGAAGAGTTTGAAGAAATCACTGCCATGAATAAGGGAGAATATGTTGGTATTGGCTGTTCCGTTTCTTTTGATAAAGAGACAGGAGCGTTTACCATTATTCAGCCATATGAAGGAAGTCCAGCGCAACAGGCAGGAATACATTCTGGAGATGTTCTTGTATCAGTTGATGGAAAAAGCGTAACTGGGAAAACATTAAGTGATGTTGTGGCTATGATAAAGGGAG
>CALFNR010000199.1:0-10155 GCA_937903005.1 uncultured Lachnoclostridium sp.
GAAGGAACGAAAGTTAAGTTAGCAGTAACACGTTCCTCATCGGAGAAGCCTGTTGAATTAGTTGTGACTCGTAAAGAAGTGGAAACAAAAACGGTTACTTATTCTATGCTTCAGAATAAAACAGGTTATATTGCCATTTCAGGATTCAAAGATACCACAGTGCAACAGTTCAATAAAGCAGTAGATGCACTAGAGAAAAAGCAAATGGCTGGTCTTATCTTGGATGTGCGGGATAATGGCGGTGGAGCATTGGATGCTGTTGTAAAAATGACCGATCGTCTTTTAGCAAAAGGTCTCATCGTATATACAAAAGACAAAAATGGGAAAGGCGATAAGTACTACGCAAAAGATAAGAAACAGTTAGATTTGCCAATGGTTCTGCTGGTGAATGAAAACAGTGCAAGTGCATCGGAAGTATTTGCAGGAGCACTAAGAGACCATAAGCTGGCTACTTTAGTGGGAACTAAAACATTTGGAAAAGGAATTGTGCAATCAATTTTTTCTTTAAATGATGGGTCTGCAATTAAGCTGACAACATCTAAGTATTATACGCCAAATGGTGATAACATTCATGAAGTGGGGATTGAACCGGATATCGTAGTGGAAATGAACAAGGAATACGACAAGGTAGAAGATGACTTGGAAGAAGGTCCAGATTTGGAAAAGGATAATCAGCTTCAAGCTGCAATAGAATGTATGAATAAAAAGATTGGTGCAAAGAAATAAAGTAAGCTAGTTTGAAAAAAGATAAGATAATCCTACAAGGAGAATGGATTATCTAATATTTGTATTGCCATTGAAATATTGTGACTTTTGTTCAAACATTCGAAACATATTTCAAGGCAGTCCAGAGGGCTGGGGTGTCCTCGTAAACTTTATTTTGGGGCATAGTTCGGAAAAATAATGCTTGAATAAGAAATGCATAAAAAGTTCCGCTTTATCAGATGTAGAATTTCATTTGGTAAAGCGGAACTTTTAAGTTGTAATGGAAGTATATAAATTCAATAAGGAATTACAATACTCAAGTAAAATATATCTGTTATGGAATAGTCCAAAGTTCCGCCATATTTTTTCACGATAGATTTTATATTCTCTGTTCCAATTCCATGCCCTATAGAAGAACGCTTCGTTGTAATAAATTTTCCATCTACAATAACAGGAGCGATACCATAAGTGTTTTCACACGAGATAAAGCAGCAATTACCTTTCTCCTTGATTGCAAGTTTTACATATTTGCGCTCCTTAGCCATTTCGGCTGCTTCCAAAGCATTATCAATTATATTTCCAAGCAATGCACACATATCTTTATCAAGAATTTTGATTTCATTCACTTCTATTACATTTTCCATTTGTATTCCCTTTTGCTGGGCTTTGCTGATTTTACTGTTTAGCAGGATTTGAAGAGGCTGGTTTTCCACGAAAATAAAGTCATTGGCATTGGCTACTGTATTATACATATCATCAAGATATTCATTGAGTAAATCATACTCTTTGGTTTCTAACAGACCATGAATGATGCCAATGTGATTGTTCATATCATGTCGTAGAGAACGAAGATTTTGAACGACTGCACTTAAATCCTCATTAAGCTTATTTTCAAGTTCAATCTGTTGCATCTTTAGCTGAGTTTCTAACTCCTTATTTGCTAGGTTAGTAAGTTTATAACATAACAAAATCATTAATATGGAAATAAAGAGAATTACAATGAGAATCAAAGTAATATATTCATTTCCGTGAAGCTGGAGTGCGGAAGGTCTGTTTGTGAATAATAAACTAAAAATAATAAGCGTAAAATCTAGAATCAGAACTAAAACTAGTTCTAGTTTAAATGATTTTGGGACAATAATTGCATATCGAAACCGTTTGGCAGTGTATTCCACAATCAGAATATTCAAAAACTTAGAAATGACAAGGCAGTAGGCATAACTGGAAAAATGGTTAAAAACGTAATCCTGGTCGCATCCAATAATAGCGGATACAATTAAAATAGATACTACTTCCAGAATGACTGTTAGGAGATAGTTGTAACTGTACCATACGAGTTTTGAAAAAAAGTTGTCTTCATAAAAAACAATTACTACAAGAAAAACCAAAAGCAAGGTAGTCACTTTTATTGCTGTTGGAGACAGGAAATCAATATACTTGATAGCGTGGTATCGGACTGTATTTATAACAAAAAATAAGAGTAATGGTATGTAATGTTTTTTGGGGGTATAGCGAAAGGCAAGTTTTGAGTCTGTAATTCGAAAAAGAAGGAATGATTCGATTAAAATCGAAACAATATTTAGTACAACATTCATATGGAAACCTCCAGTCATTTGTAACAGAAACTAATAAATCCAAATCTAGTTTACAAGCGGAAAAATAAATTGTCAATATCATATAGTGTAGAAAACTAATTACCTCATATTGCGAAAATGGAGACCATGTTGTATGATAGAAAAGGAAGAATTGAGCAATATAGGGGGCGAATATGCAATATAGGGTAGGAATATGTGACGATGAAGTGTTACATGTAAAAATTAATGGTGTATTTGTAAAAGAAATTGCAAAACGGCTGAATTATGACATTGCGGTTGCAGGTTTTACAAAAGCAAGTCAATTGAAAATTTATTTACAAAAGGAAACTCTTGATATTCTGTTTTTGGATATTGATTTGGGAACGGAATCAGGGATTCTTTTAGCAGCAGAATTAACTAAGCAATATCCAGATATGGTTATTATATTTATCACAGGGCATAGAGAGTTTGCCTGTGAGGCTTTTGATGTGGAAGCTTTCGGGTATATTGTCAAACCAGTAGAAGAGCAGAAAATGGAACGAGTTTTAAAGCGTGCTATTTTGCAGGTGCTGGCTATAAAAGGGCAGAGTTGTTCACCTGAGATTATTATTACAGAAGAAAATATCAAGAAAAAGATTATGGAAGAAGATATTATTTTTATTGAAAGACAGAGGTCAAAGAGTATTATACATACCATAAATAGGGACTATAAGGTGTATGAAACAATTACTTCCTTATGTGAACGTTTAAGCTCAGGGTTTCTTCGGATTAACCAAAGTGAAGTAGTGAATAAGAAACAGATCCAGGAGCTCCGGGATAACAACGTGATATTAAAGAATGGAAAAGTAATATCCATAGGTCGAACTTACAGGAAATCAGTATTAGATTCCTATTTTAATTAGTGTTTATTCAATTCTAAGAGTAAGGAAAATAAAAGGTGTAATCATTTTATTTTCCTTATTATCTGTACAAGTTAGTACAAATAATCAAATATTTATGTAATGTAATAGAACTTTATTGTTTTTGAAAAAGAGTTGTCCTACAATTTAATCTTGCAATAAGAAAGAAGGTGAGGGAAATCCTATTTATTAATATGAGGGGGTTGGGAGAGAATCAGTTTGAAGGCAGCAAAATAAAGATTCAAGAAGGAACAGTTGCCGGAGTGTATTTTTTAGAAGAAACATCAAAAAGTACATTTATAGAAAAGCTTAAGAGTGAGCTTGCTGTTATAGATGGAGCAAGTGAAAGAGTTAAATACATAGAAAGAAGGAATATAGATTTAATACTAGAAAACAAGATAGACTCCAGCCTAAGTTGCCAGGAGTACATTTATATGTATTGTATGATTCGTAGTGGGTTTAACATTATGCTGGAAGAAAAATTTGAACAGATTCTAACTCAACTTAATTTAGGATTTCTGAAAGAACAAAAAGTAGGAGAATTAGGGGAAGGATTTCAAGTAATCATACGATGTATCGCAGCTTATTTGGTAGGTATCCAGCTCCTTGTATTTCAAAATGAAATAGAATTTAAAGAAGCAAGAGAGAAAGAAACTTTCCGTACATTTTTAGGATATTTTAAAAGAAACAATGGAATTGGGCTTTTAGTCTCCACAAGGAAAGAACAGCTAGAAGAATTAGCTGATGTTGTTTATGAAATTGCATAAAAATGAACAATATATGAGGAATGAAGAGACGGGGCAAACAAAGAAATTACAAATAGTTAAATAATTGTGTAACATAGATATGAAACATGGCTACTTTTACTTTGTTGAGCTAAAATGTAAGTAAAAGAAGTACAGAAGGGGAGAGGCCAATGTTTCGAATACAAAAGCTGTCAAAAAATTTAGTGGATTCTTTGTTAGTGCCATTTGAAGAGAAAAAGGAATACAGGGAAATTTATGAATACAGTATGGAGGTTCTGCTTTCTACCATTGCAAACCTTATGGTAATCATTACACTAGCGCTGTTGTTCCATATAGAAAGTAATGTATTCTGTTATATGCTCTTCTTTCTTCCGTATCGATTTTTATATGGGGGAGCTCATGCAAAAACACATGTCAGATGCATTGGTACATTTGCAGTAACTATGATTGTATGGATTTTGGTAGCTAGACAAGTACCGAATACAGGATTTTTGCTTGAGGCAGGATTTGCAGTCATTTTAGGCGTTAATGCATTGGATTACAGGAATGCTGAAAAGAAATGTATTGGCAAGACCGTGGTATGTATTGTAGCTTCTGTTATACTGCTTTTTGGCATCAGTTTTGTATCAGAAAACTGTATTAACGGTCTTTGTGGGGTTTTTGCATTAATTACACAGGCGGTATCATTGGAGATTAAAAATGAGAGGTGGAGGGATTATGAAAAAGTTATATAGTAAACTTATGTGCAACAAGAAGGTAATTATGATGGGAAGAATATTAAATGTATTGGGAATGATGGCCATAGCAGCGGCAGATCCAGATTTAAATGCGGGATGCAGCTTATTGCTTTACGAACCTGAGAAACCTGAAAAGCTTAAGAAGGTGAGTAAAAAGGACTTGCTTTTGTAAAAGGTAATCGTTCAATATAGTCAATAATGAGGAGTGGAGGTATCGTATGCTTAATATGTTAATTTGTGATGATTCAGGGAAGCAGATTATATTAGAGAAAAAGGCAATTCTTAATTACCAGGCCGTAAAAAAGCAGGTACTGTTCCGAATACAGACTACAACAAATACAAAAGATGCCTTAAAATATGTTGCTTCCAATCGTGTTGATATAGCGGTTCTGGATATTGAAATTGATAGGAAAACGGGGATTGATGTTGCCAAAGAAATTCTGGCAAGGAATACAGCTTGCAAAATTATTTTTGTTACCAACTATGATTCATTTGCATACTCTGCATTTGAAATAGAAGCATTTGCATATCTCTTGAAACCTTTTGAGGAAAGCCGGTTATGTGAACAGCTTGATAAAATTATGTTGGAGCTCCAGAAAGAACAGCTGCTTGAGAGATACGGCGGTTCTAAATTGGAAATGAAGTTCAAAGGAACAACAAGCTGTGTAAGACAGGAGGATATTCTGTACATAGAAAAAAAAGGGAAAAATGTTGTTGTTGTGACAGATGAACAGGAGTATGAATATACGGATAATCTAAAAGACTTAGAAAAGAAATTGGATACAGAAAGGTTTATTCGCTGCCACAACGGATTCATTGTCAATGTTAACAGGATTGTTTCTTACAGGCGAACGGAAGTATATGTTGGGGAAGAAGAAATATGCATTCCTGTGAGTAAGGCGAATACCGCAAAAGTTGTCAATGCAATGGAGAAGCGGTTGTGGGAGAATGTGTTATGAGTGGAATGATGATGTTTGCTTGGTTTATTCCAGTGTGCATGATGTTTTTGGTGAGTGCCAACCGAAAAACGCAGGGATTAAACCGGGTGATGGAGGAAAATGAGCTGCAGCGACAGGTTATCTGTAAGCAGAAGGAAGCGATTCAAAGAATCCGCAAGAAGCAGCATGAGTATAAGAATAATATTGGAAATTTGAATGCATTACTAATGAACCAGAACGTGGAAAAGGCACAGCAGTTTATGAAAGAACTGTTAGAACAGAATGTGAAAGTAGATGGATTGATTCGCAGGAGTGGCAGTTTTGTGCAACTGATTCTGGATTATAAGATGGAAGAGGCCAGAAAGCGGGGAATCCAGGTGGTGCAGGAGGGCGTTGTCTGTCATGATGTGCCAGTAGATGAGTATGATGTGGCAGTGATTATTAATAATGCTATGAATAATGCCATGGAGGCTTGTGAGAAGGTGGCAGAGGAAGAACGGTATATTCGGTGTGTGATGAATTTGCGAATGGGGTATTTGAATTTGTATTTTGAAAATCCTTGTGGTGGGACAGTTGTAAAAGGAAATGGTGGTTTGCTTACGAGTAAGGCCAATCGTGCGGAGCATGGATTTGGGCTTGAGAATATTAAGAGTGCTGTGGAGAAGTATGATGGCATTATGAGTTATGAGGTTAAGGATGGAACATTTGGTCTTAGGTGTAGTATAAGGGTTCTGGATGGGAAAATTGCATAGATGGTTTTGGAAAGGCAACTTTATCTTGGGAGAGGATGAGGTTGTCTTTTTTTGTGGGATGTGATGTAGTAAACTTGTGTTAATCTTATCGTTAATAAGGAATCACAATATTCACCGTAAACACTTCTTCTACCCAAAAGTCAATTGTACCATTATACTTCTTCACGATAGATTTAATATTTTCCGTTCCAATTCCATGCTCAAGCGTTGCCCGTTTGGATGTGATAAACTTTCCATCAACAATGACAGGTGCTTCCGCATAAGTATTCTCACAGTGGATAAAACACTCGCTGTTTTTTTCTTTTATTACAAGTTTTACATAACGATCCGATTCTAGTTTTTCAGTAGCCTCATAGGCATTATCAATGATATTACCAAGAAGTGCACACATGTCTTTATCTGGAATCTTAATTGCACTGACTGTAATCTCAGTATCTAGTTTAATATTTCGTTGTTGTGCTTTGCTAATCTTACTGTTTAGCAAGATCTGAAGCGGTTGGTTTTCCACGAAAATGAAGTCATTTGCATTGGCTACTGTAGAATATATTTCATTTAAATATTCATCTAGTAAATCGTACTCTTTGTTAGCCGATAAACCTCGGATTATTCCAATGTGATTGTTCATGTCATGTCTTAGTGAGCGTAGGTTTTGAACAACAGCACTAAGATCCTCATTCAGCTTATTCTCAAGTTCAATCTGTTGCATTTTTAATTGGTATTCCAACTCTTTATTCGCCAGATTGGTAAGCTTATAGGATAACATAATTGTGACACCTGAGATTAGCAGTATAACGGTAAGAATTAGGGTAATATACTCATTATTATGTGTCTGAAGCATCTTTGGATTCGTAGTGAAGCGCAGGCTTAAAACGATTAATGTAAAGTCTAGAATGAGTATGAAAACCAACTCTAGCTTAAATGGTTTCGGAATGATGATACTATGATGAAAACGTCTTACTGTATATTCAACGGCCACGATGTTTAGAAATTTAGAGATAATATAGCAGTAGGCAGTGATTGGAGCGGTTGATAGTAAGTATTCTGTATTGCATTGCAGAACAACTTTGACAATAAGTAGTGCTGTTATATCAAAAATTATGTAAAGCAAATAATTAAAACTGTACCATAGCAGTTTGGTAAGCAGCTTATCCTGGTAGAAGAAAATTACTACCAGTAGAGTAAGGAATGGAGCCAGTACCTTTGCAACGATATTACAGCTAAATAGCTGATACATCATAGCAAAAAAGCAGCCAAAATTAATGACAAAATAGCAAAGCAAAGGAAATAATCGTAGAATGTTATTGCGATTGGAACTAAGCATCGTGTTGGTAACACGGAATAAAATAAGTGTTTCTATAATATTAGAAATGATATCAAACAGTAGTATCATATCCAAACCTCCATAAACATAAAGTACAAGCATTTTATAGGATATGTTTAGTTTACAAGTTAATAACTAAATTGTCAATAATCTAACATTCCTAGTACTAATAGTCAGTTACTGTGCTAAACTAGTAGTTGAAGTAGGTATATGTAGAATCATGGAGAAAAATATGGGTTCTATTACAAGCAAATAATACCTAGTTGATAGAGGAATAGATTTAATAGCGATAAGGGGAGAATGTTAGGTAGCAGTCGAGAACTAGAATAGTGTTTGGCAGTTAAAACTTTTATTTGTAGTGTGTGTTACAAATAATAAAAGTTTTATGTAATATATGAACTATTTATTGTTTTATGAGTAATGCTAATTACAAATAATAAGGTTTTTTTGTAATATAGATAACAATTATAGATTATTGTTATGATTTATTGTAAGGTAGATGACAGAGAGAAAGAGAGAGGTAAATCATGTAGAGTGCATAGTTTATATGGGTTTGGAATGGAGAATATTAAGGATATAGCAAGGAAGTATGATGGGTTTACTAGTTTTGGAGTGGAAAATGGTGTGTTCTGGCTTCGATGCGGCTTGAGCATGTGTGGAAGGGAAAGTGCATAAATAGAAGGTGTGTGAAAAATGACTTAACAGAGGTGTTAGGTCATTTTTTTGTGGATGGGAAGAGAATTAGTGTACATATTAAAAAGGGGAATAGATGGAATATATAGTGGAACAGATAGCTAATTGGAGGAATTGTAGAAGAAAGGTTGTTCGAAGAATAATTACTTGACACGCTATCAAAGAAATAGTACACTATCAATAGATAGTAGAAAAGCAGGAGGTGGTCACTGTTAAACTAAGTATACAATCAAAAGAAAAAGATATAGTTGAGTTCCTGAATTATTTACACCAGATTCTACAGCATGAGGATTTTGATATTGACAGAGATTTAACCTTAATTCGCAAGAGAAAGAAAAATGAAGAGCAGTTCTCGACGCCATATACATTACTAGATTTGGATTACGATATGTTCGATGTTGTAGAACGATTAAAGGAATTAACGATTAGAGAATATTCGGAGACACTTATTGATAAAGATGATCTTAATCCACCAATGCTATTCGTTTTTGGCAAAGAGATTCAGTGTCGGCAAGTATACATAAAGCTGAAGATTAAAGGAATGTCCACAAGGCATGTGTTATGTGTTTCATTCCATTATGCTAAGAAAAAAATGCATTTTCCTTATGTGTGATTGAAATAAAAGGAGGGGTAACAATGGAGAATAGCACATTAATTAGAAGAGTTCATATGGAATGTCCAATATGTGATAAAGTTCATGAAGTTGAGGAAAGAACACGTCAAGCGATGATTACTATAAAAGGAGAAGAGGTAATTTATGAGGAGAGGTTCTATTATTGTGCATATGTTAAAGAAGGGGAAGCGGAATTTGAATCGGCAAAAATGGCTAATGAGAACCTTTTAAATGCTCGCAATGCGTATCGTAGGAAGCAAGGACTACTTACATCTGAGGAGATTGTGGCAATTCGTGAAAGTTATGGGTTATCTCAAGTGGATTTGGCGAGATTATTAGGCTGGGGAGAGGCAACAATATCTAGATATGAGAGTAAGGCAATTCAAGAGGAAGCGTATGATGTGATGCTTCGTTTGATTCGAGATAATCCTATGATGGCATTGGAGTTTTTTAAGAAGAATGAAAAGAAGTTTTCGGAAGTTAAGGGAAAAGAGTTGCGAGGAAGGATTATTGAGAAGATTGAGGAATCTGGAAAGGAATATTTAACAAGGCAGGCTTTTGAAGGAGAGTATGCTGCGTATGATATTCCTTCGGATTCCAATGGATATACTAAGTTGGATATTGATAAGTTAGAGGCTATTATCTCGTATCTTGCCAAAGAGGACTCAGGGGTGGTTAAGATGAAGTTGATGAGAATGCTTTGGTATTCTGATGCATTGGCATATGAGAAGAATGGATGTGCGATGACGGGACTGGTATATCGGCATGAAGCGATGGGGGCATTGCCTGTGGGACATTGTAGTCTTATGAATTTGCAAAGGCTGAATGTGAAAGAGGAAGTAAGAAGTGATTATGATATGGTTCTTCGTGTTTATCCGAATGAGGAGATGGATTATTCGGTGATTGGGGATGAGGAGAAGGAAATATTGGATGTGGTAGTTGAGAGGTTTAGGGGGCATAAGGGGATTGCGGAGAGTATGAAGGAGGAAGTGGTTTATGAGCGTACTTCTGTGGGGGCTGTGATTCCATTTAGTTTGGTTAGGGAGAGTAAGGAATAGGGAGTTTGAATAGATGAGTGTTGGAAAGGACAGTCTTTTCATGGTGAGAGAGTTGCTGGCGGAGAGGGCAATGTCATTAAGTTAAGATGATTAAAATAGCAGAGTAATCGTATTTCAAA
>CALFNR010000200.1:0-10176 GCA_937903005.1 uncultured Lachnoclostridium sp.
ATAGGTTTTATGATTTGGCCAGCCACAGCCTAATAAGGCAACGATAAATGTTTTTCCATCCCGTACCAAGGCACCAACATAACAGTATCCCGCCTTTGATGTAAAACCAGTTTTTCCTGACAAAGCACCTTCCATCATAGATAGAAAAGCATTGTGGTTCACTACCGAAAAGCTTCTTGAACCAGCCTCATTGGAAAAGGTAGCTGCAGGTGTTCTTGTAATCTCAAGAAATTCCTTACTCTTTTGCGATTCTTTGATACAATACCTCATAATCCTAGCCAAATCCGTTGCCGTTGTAGAATGCTGACCTTGCCCGTCACTAGCATCTAATCCGTTAGGTGTAACAAAATGACTGTTCTTGCATCCGATATCCATTGCCTTTTGATTCATCATAGCTGCAAAGCCTTCCACAGAACCTCCAATATGTTCTGCAATGGCTACTGCACTGTCATTGTGTGACTCTAACATCAAAGATAAAAGAAGATTTTTTAGTTTAAATTGTTCCCCTGACTGAGCATTTAATTGAACATCTGGCTGTTTGGCAGCATATTTTGACACCGTTACAACATCCTCCAGATTTCCATTTTCCAAGGACACAATACAGGTTAAAATCTTAGTCGTACTAGCATTCGCTTTTGGGTCGTATCCGTTTTTTTCATACAAAACACGCCCACTATCTCCATCTAATAAGCATGCAGACTGGGCGTACAGCTGACTTAGTTCTTTCGGTGTTTCTGCTGCTGTCTCTTTTGTGCTTTCTGTATTGATAACTTGCACACTCTCCGCACTAACAGTATCATGAAAAACAACAAAAGACCCAGTACATAACATAACTACTAGCTCTAATAGAGCAATATATCGAAATATTAATTTCAAAAAAATCACATCCAATCTGCATTTACTCTCTTAAATATATGAGATAAGCACAGTTTTTATGAATGTGATTTTTTATGAAATCATATTAGTTTGTTTCATCTTGTCATCCCCTATGCTTTTTTCACTTAACATAAGTAAATTCTGTCTTAAGAACGAAAAATGATTTCCCCTGTTTTTGCATCCATGGATTCCACAATCGCAAGTGATTCCAAACGTACTCCCTTGTCCCTGATAAGTTTTCCACCATTTTGGAATCCTTTTTCTACTGCAATTCCGATACCTTCAAGCGTTGCTCCTGAATCATTTACCATGTTCATAAGACCTTCTAAAGCACAGCCATTTGCTAAGAAATCATCAATAATTAATACATGATCATCTTTTCCTAAGAACTTCTTTGACACAATTACATCATAGTCCTTTGAATGAGTGAAAGAATGAATTCGAGAGGTATATACTTCACCATCGATGTTAAGAGTCTGTGTTTTTTTTGCAAATACAACTGGCACGCCAAACTGTTGTGCAACAATACAGGCAATTCCAATTCCGGATGCTTCGATGGTTAAAATCTTGTTAATTGTCCTGTCTCCAAACAATCGTTTCCACTCTTTTCCCATCTCAGCAAATAAATTGGTATCCATCTGGTGATTTAAGAAACTGTCCACCTTTAAAATATTTC
Organism: uncultured Lachnoclostridium sp.; assembly: GCA_937903005.1. Taxonomy (GTDB): domain Bacteria; phylum Bacillota; class Clostridia; order Lachnospirales; family Lachnospiraceae; genus Clostridium_AI. The sequence goes on from CALFNR010000200.1 coordinate 1,553, forward strand.
CTTCTTTTACAATACCGTCTTTTCGGATTCTTTCTTCAAGTAATTTCATTGATACTTCCTAGCCTTTCTTTCATAGTATGCAATTATACTTATAAATATAATCTCATTTATTATAACACATTATAAGAAAGATGCAACAAGAACGATTCTTCTTCACGACATAATTAATTTTCATCAGGAGCATCATACTTTCATTTTATTACAAATTGCAACATCGTATATGCTATTATGTGAATGCAACGAGAAAACCATACACATTACACAAATATCTAACACATATATTAGAAATTTTATATTTATTTCACATTTTCCATCCTATATCATTATATTGTACAGGAAATCTTTACTCATATCTTACCTACTACACTTTCATTTCCTATACACATACAACAATTTCACATAGTATAAGGAGGTTATAATAGTGCATTTAAAAAAGAAAAAAGGATTGCAAAGAGCCTTTGCCGGCATGTTAGCTATGGCAACTGCATTCACCATGCAGCCACATATGCTTGGAGGGCTACATATCGTTCCATCCAAGACAACCGTTAAGGCCGCTTCCACCATCACTACAAAGAATGCCAACAAATTCACATGGGACAATGCAAATGTTTACTTTTTGTTAACGGATCGTTTTAATAACGGTGACAAGTCCAATGACCATGCTTATAACAGAGGTCTGGACCAAAATGGTAACGTTATCAATTACAATGACAAAGGTGCTACTTTCCATGGAGGCGATTTCAAAGGAATTACAGATAAGATAAATGAAGGATATTTTACCGATTTAGGTGTGAATGCACTTTGGATCAGTGCTCCATACGAACAAATTCATGGCTATGTTATAGGTGGGGATGGAAGCGAAAGTTATGCTCACTACTCTTATCATGGCTACTATGTATTAGACTATACGGATACCGACAAAAATTTTGGTACAGAAGAAGAATTCAAAACGTTAGTTGATACAGCTCATAAACATGGGATTCGTATTGTTATGGATATCGTTATGAATCATTCTGGTTATAATACAATCTACGACATGAACGAGTACGGATTTGGTACATTAAAAAATGGCTGGCAAGATGCTTACTTCCGTTCTTCTGGAATTAATAACTCCACTTACCATGGTGTAATTGACTATGAATCTTCTAGTACAGACTGGGGCAAATGGTGGGGTTCAAACTGGGTTCGCTCTGGTTTACCTGGATATACACAAGGCGGTTCTACCAACCAATTAATGAATCTTTCTGGTTTGCCTGATTTCAAAACCGAATCTACTAATACCGTATCGATTCCTACATTCCTAAAAAATAAGTGGACGAAAGAAGGAAGATACAATGAAGAAGTTTCTAAATTAAACTCTTACCTCTCTTCCCATAACATGAGCATGACCGTAAGAAACTGCCTAACATACTGGTTACAATCCTGGGTTCGCGAATACGGTGTTGACGGTTTCCGCTGTGATACTGCAAAACACGTAGAATACGCTTCCTGGAAAACATTAAAAAATGCATGTGTGGAAGCTTTAGATGATTGGAAATCCAAAAACCCAGACAAGGCATTAGACGACAGCAAATTCTGGATGACAGGTGAAGTTTGGGATCATGGTGTATACAAAGATGAATATTATACACAAGGTGGATTCGATTCTATCATTAACTTCAGTACACAAGGTGCTGGTCTTTTAAGCAAGAATCGTGTAGCAGGAACTTATCAGGGGTTTGCAGACAGCATCAATTCCGATCCAGACTTTAATGTATTATCTTACATATCCTCACACGATAGTGTTTTAACAAGAGGGAATTCAATCTATAACGGTTCAGCCTTCTTATTATGTCCTGGTGCAGTTCAGATTTACTACGGAGATGAGTCAGACCGCCCATATGACAATACTGCTGCTGCAAATGGTCAACACAATCTTCGTTCCGATATGAACTGGGATAGCATGAACCAGGAAACATTAGCACACTGGCAAAAAGTTGGTACATTCCGTAATAATCATATTGCAGTAGGTGCTGGTCAAAACGCAGCTCTTGAAACAAACGATGGAGTTGCATTTTCTAGAACCTATACCAATACAGCAAAGGATATTTCCGATAAAATTGCTGCTTGTATTGGATGTACAAGTAATACAGATGTTACAATCGACGTTTCTTCCCTATGGGCCGATGGTCAATATCTTGTAAATGCTTATGATTACTCCTGTGCAGTTGTTACCAATGGCAAGGTTACATTTAACAGCGGAGCAAACGGAACAATCCTTATCGAAGAACCAGACGGAATGCCTTTAGCAAGCGTAATTGGCAATCCTTGGTTTAGCGGTACTGAAACAGTTACATTAACCCTTTCTGGTGCTGATTTCGCCAAAGTATCTGTAGATGGTGCTAAGAAATTCATCGCCCATGATGGTGATACTTTCACAATTGGGGAAACTGCTTACCCTGGTGACGTAGTAAAAGTTCAAGTGGAAGCTACCAATGAATACGGTACAAGAACTGCTACTTTCTCCTTCAATAAGTTAGAAGAAGAAATCATCCCAACATCCGCAGTTCCAACACCTACACCATCTCAAACAGTAACTCCTTCTGAGGAACCTTCCCCATCTCCAATTGTTTCCGAAGGACCTGTTATTGTAGAAGACACTGTATATGTAAAAGCGGATTTCGTCCCTTATGTTTATGCTTGGAAAGGGTCTAGCACTCCGCTAGCTGGTTCTTGGCCTGGTACAAAAATGACACAGACTGCGGACGGCTACTACAAATTATCTCTTGGTACATCAGATGATTACAATGTCGTAATTAACAATGGTTCTGGCCGTCAGACAAAGGATATCACTGATTTACAAGGTGGCACTTGGATTACAGTTAAATCCGATATGTCTTACACAATTGACAAACAGATACAATCTGAAATTCCTGCATCTAGCAAAGATATTCTATATGTAGAAGCGGCAGAAGCTCCATATGCATATGCATGGAAAGATTCCAGTACAGCATTAGCTGGTTCTTGGCCTGGCACAAGGATGTCAGAAAAGAATGCAGATGGATACTATGTATTAGATTTGAATTCAACAGACGCATACAATGTCGTATTACATAACGGTTCTGGCAAACAGACAAAAGATATTACTGGTCTAACAGCCGGCACATGGATTAAATTAAACAGCGATATGTCTTACACAGTGGTAAAAACAGGTGGTTCCTCTACCAATCCTACACCTGCTGTTTCCACCCAACCTGCAACTCCTTCTCCAAGTACAACTGTACAAGGAACAGGAAAACATACTTTTACATTTAAAGTAGCAAGTGCAACAGGCGCTGCTCCAACAATTTATATCTGGGATGATGCCAAATGCTATACTAATGCATTTCCTGGTTCAACGATGACAGAAAAAGACGGTGACTATTATACTATGACATTAAAGTCTGATTCTACCTCTTTAAATTGTATCGTAAGCTATGGAAACAGTTCAACACAATCCAGTGATATTACTGGCATTACAGGTACTGTTACCATTACAAACGAAGGTTCTACTTTCAAAAATTGCAAGGTTGAAAAATCTGCTCCTGTAGAATCCAATTATTCCAAATTAAAAGCTGCAACCCGTTCTATTAAGAACTTAACAGCCGAAAACTTTACAACAGAAACTTACAATGCAGTATATGCCTTCGTTAAAGAAGCAGATGCTCTTATCGCTTTAGGCGAAGACAATGCCGACAAAGCAAGTGTAGATGCTCTTCTTGCAAAAGAAAAGGCAGCATTGGATTCCTTACAGCTTGCAAAACCTGTTGTGAATGAAATTCGCTCCGGTGCAACTACAATTTCAGGTACTGCTGCTTATGGCTGTACTGTTACTGTTACTGTAAATGGCAAAACTTATACAACTATCGCAGATGATATAACTGGCATATGGAGTGTTTCCGTAAGTTCTATAAGAACTGGCAACTCCGTCAAAGTTGCTTGCACACTTGATGCTTATCTCTCTAACAGCATCACATTAACTGTTTAATTATACCTCACAAAGTCAAAAGAGCTTAATATTGCATATAATAGATTCCTTTTTCAAAATATTTACCAGTTTTCAATATTTTCCACTTTATCCTTGACCTGACAGACAAAAGAGTTTAAAGTTATTACATCAAATCTTTAGAGAAGGAAGCATGTATAATGGAAATGATTACGACGAAACTTGAACAATTAAGACAGATTATGAAAGAAAAACAAATCCATGCATACGTTGTATGTACAGACGATTTTCATGGGTCTGAATATGTAGGAGAATATTTTAAAATGCGCCAGTTTTTATCTGGTTTCACTGGCTCTGCTGGTACATTAGTAGTACTTGAGAATGAAGCTGCTCTTTGGACCGACGGACGCTATTTTCTTCAAGCTGCTGCTCAGTTAGAGGGCAGCACCATCACTCTCATGAAAATGGGAGAACCTGGCGTTCCAACAATTGAAGCGTATTTAGCAGAAAAATTAAGCTCAAACAATATAGTAGGTTTTGACGGACGAACTGTCACTTGTGCATTTGTAAACAAGTTAGAAGAAAAACTAAGCGAAAAACAGATTACGTTTGCATGGGATACGGATTTAGGAGACATGGTCTGGAAGGAGCGACCTGCCTTATCCAAAGAACCAGTTTGGGAATTAGATATCCAATATACTGGCATGTCAAGAGAAGAAAAACTTGCAAAAGTCAGAGAGAAAATGACAGAACTAGGAACCGATTTATTCGTACTTACCTCTCTTGACGATATTGCATGGCTCCTTAACCTTAGAGGAAATGATATCCGCTGTAACCCAGTATTTTTATCTTATATGCTAATCGGACAGAAGGATGCCACCTTATTTATTGAAAATAGTATTGTAGCTGATAACATAAAAGAAAAACTTGCAAACTGTCATATTGCACTGAAAGATTATGACGACTTATATCAGGAATTAAAAACAATCTCTGATAAAAGAACAGTTCTTTTGGATACTTCAAAGGCAAACTATATGGTAAAAATGTGTATCCCTGGTTCTGTTACCATAGTAGACTGTATGAGTCCAATCACTTTCATGAAAGCAGTCAAAACGCCAACTGAATGTGAAAACACTCGTCTAGCCCATGTTAAAGACGGTGTTGCGGTAACACGTTTTATGTACTGGCTCAAACATACAATTGGAAAAAGCGAAATTACAGAACTAAGTGCTGCTAAGAAACTAGAAGAATTCCGTCAGGAACAAGAAGGATACATCGAACCAAGCTTTGAACCTATCATGGCTTACGGCGCACATGGGGCAATCGTTCATTACTCCGCCACAAAGGACTCTAACGCTACACTAGAACCAAGAAGCTTTTTACTTAGTGATACTGGTGGACAATATTACGAAGGAACTACCGATATTACAAGAACATATGCCCTTGGCGAATTGACCGATGAAGAGAAGAAAGCATATACACTTGTATTAATGGGACATCTAAATTTAAAGGCTTCTAAATTTCTTTACGGAATCCGTGGTATGAATTTAGATTCCATTGCAAGGGAACCTCTTTGGAGATACGGCATGAATTACAACCATGGCACTGGTCATGGCGTTGGTTTTCTTCTAAATGTGCATGAAGGACCTAACTCTTTCCGCTGGCAAAATCCTGACAATATCGTAACAAGTGCTGTTTTGGAAGAAGGGATGATTACATCTAATGAGCCTGGTGTTTATATAACGGATCGATTTGGAGTTCGTCTTGAGAATCTGATTGTATGCAAGAAGGATATTCAAAATGAATTTGGACAGTTTATGGGGTTTGAAAATCTGACAATGGTACCGTTTGACTTGGATGCAGTAGATACTTCCTTTATGTCAGACCGCGAAGTTGAACTGTTAAACCAATATCATGAAGAGGTCTATCAGAATATTTCACCATATTTGGAGGGTGATGAAAAGGAATGGCTTAGAGAGGCGACTAGAAAGGTTGGAAAATAGAATCTATTTGTAAAAAGAAGGATGCTGTGTTTTTCTCAAACGCTACATCCTTCTTTGTTTATGTACATTCCTTAGATGTACATTCATTTCTCACTATCTAGAATTTTTCAGCTTCTTTAAATATTCATCTTTCAATTTATTCTTCTCTTCTAGCAGTGCTATCTTTTTCTTTAGAGCATCAAGATAGTCCGTTGTAACCTTTACGCCGCCTCGAACCGCAACGTCTTCATGATTACTCATTTCCTGTAACCACTGGCGAATGGATTTCTCACGAATTTCGTTAAATGTATTGTCTTCTGGCATAAACATGCTATCGTTCTTCCTTTCTTTATCATAAGACTTATACCTGCCTCTTTAATACTTTGCACAAACTGCCTTCCTTATAGAAAACTCTGTCTCCTTCTGCTATATTACATTCATACAGCCACCCGTCTTTTTCTTTCATGATTTTTTCATTGCCTGCCTCATCCTTCAGATAAACCGTAGCCATAGGAACTGTCCCATCTGGAATCCCCTCACAGCCAAAGTCCGGATCATCTATTCTTATCACCGTATAAATTTCTTCCATCCTAATGCCTCAACCCTCAATTTTCTATACTTACCTACTTATTTACCAAAAATCGTCATATACAATAGCAGAAGTATCAATATACTGATTCTCACCAATATTCTTAATTCTCGTAAATCCAAATACCTCTAACGCTGTGACGATAAACCGCATAAGCATCTGGGGATGTTCCTGTAAAGAAACGCCCTCGTTATGAATCATTTCCTGATCATAATGCTCAAATGTACTACCCAACCGCTTTTCAATCTCTGTAGACATTTCGTCTCCTATATCACAAAGGTAATATGTTAACACTTTAGTAACCCCATGTATGTCTTCTCTTAGTCCCTTTGTGTCCATAGGTAACTCCTTTACAAGCCCCATATCCTTATAGTTCATATTTTCGGAAATCCATGCTTCAAAGGTTCTCCATAAAATTGTAATCCCATCTGCACTTTCTTTCACAATATGAACTTTCTCTACTAGCTCCTTATAAGAAACTTTCAACTGTTTTTCTTTCACACTCAGCACGTCCTCAGCAATTAATCCAAACATGATTTGCCAAGATGTGTGTGTGGAATATACAATATGTTTTAAATCTTTTTCTTCTTCTGCTGTCAAAGTTCGCAACTCAAAAATGCCTTCTCTCATTTACGTCACCTGCTCACAATGCCTTTCTTTTGTATTCCCTTTTATGGTAAATGATTTTTGCATGAATTGCAAGGGAGAATATTCAATCATGCAGAATCACATTTTAAGTATAAAAGACACTGTTGTCTTGCCCAACAGCGCCTTTTCTCCTATATTTTAAATACTGTCAGTTCCGGTTTATTAAACACACGCAACCTTATACTGTGCACCCCAAGCCCCTTTGATAGAATCATTTTCGTTCTTTCCGACTCAAATGTTCCATAATCATACTTAGGAAAGATTCGATAATCTGGAGCAATTACGCCACCAAGCACTGGCAAAATCATAATACCACCGTGTACATGACCTGAAAGCACCAAATCAACGTCTAACTTTGCGTACAAATCAAAATATTTTGGATTATGAGCCAATAATATCCGATAATCCGTACTTGCTTTTCTCTTAGGAACTTTCTCTTCTAATTCCTCTACCGTCAATTCCGTACGATGCCAGATTTTTCGATAATCACGAAGTTCCAGATCCAGCCCAACAATCTCAATATTGCGTCCTTTGTAAGTAATGACACTAGAATCATTTACCAAATATGTTACACCAAACTTCTCTAATTGAGACTTGTATGTTTCAAATGCATCCTTACTTTCCTCCCAATAGTCCATAACTTTCTTTTCATGATTCCCGTTTGCGTAATACACAGGAGCGAATTGTACCAATTGTTCTACAAAGGAAAGCGCTACCGTCATATCTGGTTCCGGATCTTTTACAAACATATCCCCACCAATTAAAATCAAATCTGGTTCCTGAGCACGAATTGCATCTAACAGCTTTTGATTATTCCCTCCGTAAGAATTGCTGTGTAAATCTGTTATAAATACTACCTTTATTTCTTTTCCTTTTGATTGGTGACTCACATCGTAAGAAATCATCTCAAAATGACGGTTATTGTAATAACTGTTCACTACAATCACCAAAAACATTGCACAAAGTGCCAAAATACATATAATTAAAATCTTCATATGAAATCTATCCTTAAACGCCTTGTTATTCTTTAGAGATCCAATTTCAACTGCACTTCCTCTTCCGCTTCTAACTTAAAGTCTGCTAGCTTTTCTGTATTCGCCATTGGCAAATCCTCGATAGACTGAATTCCAAAGTTTCTTAGGAATTCCTCTGTGGTTCCAAACAGTATCGGCCTGCCAGGTGCATCTAATCTTCCAACTTCACATACCAAGTTGTACTCGACAAGCTTATTGACAGCATGGTCACTTTTGACACCGCGAATGGATTCAATTTCTATTTTCGTAATTGGCTGTTTATAAGCAATGATAGACAAAGTTTCTAACAATACATCCGTTAGCAGATGTTTCTTTGGCACATGGGTAATTTTAATAATCGTGTCGTACATTTCTGGTTTTGTACAAAGCTGAAAAGAACCATCTAATTCTATAATCTGTATTCCCCT
>CALFNR010000201.1:0-9174 GCA_937903005.1 uncultured Lachnoclostridium sp.
TACAGTCATACAAAAGTTTACTGTTAATTGAGCACATATCACATTTGCTGTGCTAATCGGAGTCGCCTTAAATCGTTTCAGTATTTTTTTTTCGCGGTATTCACACAAGGTAAGAGGTAAATTCATCAGGCCTGTTACCGAAATAATCATTCCAGCATATGCAGGAACAGACACATCCACCATTCCAAATCCATTATAAATATCCTGTGGCTTGTTTCCATAGATTCCCCCAAACATAAGAATCATCATAGTCGGAAACAGTAACAGAAAAAATACATTAATAAAGTTTCGAAAAAACAGCTTAAATTCAAAAGTCGTTAATTTTACAAGAGCCCTACGTTTCATCTTATTCTCACTCCATTTCTCCATTTTCAAATGTCCTGCCAGAAAGATATAAAAATACATCTTCTAAATTCGGCTTTTGAATATCCAAACTGCTATATTCAATTTCCTGCGTTTCTAACCAGCTTACAACCGAAGCGACAAAATTATCACCTTTTCCAAAAACGGTAATTTCTCTATCTACCCGCTCAACCTTATCTACCAATTCCAGATTTTCAATTTCAGAAATTCTTGTATCCTTACACTGGAATATCATTCTCTGTGTTAAATTGTATTTCTTTAATATTTCCTCAATAGTTCCTACAATCAGAATTTTTCCTTTATCCATAATGGCAATTCGATCACATACAGCCTGTACTTCATCCATAAAATGAGAAATCAGGACAATAGTGATTCCTTGATTCTTTAATTCTTTCAACAAATCCCACATCTGATGGCGAGAGTTCGGATCTAATCCAGTTGTTAGTTCATCCAAAAACAATACCTTTGGTTTTCCTATTAACGCAAGTACAATGGAAAGTTTTTGCCTTTGTCCCCCCGATAACTTGGAAACCGTATTTCTTCTTTTTTCCCATAAGCCCATTTTTTCAAGAAGCTGTTTATATGGAACTGGCTCACTATAGAACGAAGAAAACAGTTCACACAACTCATACACCTTGGCATTATTCTGATAGTTTGTATCTTGAAGCTGTATTCCAATTATTTCATGAACTCTCTTCCTGTCCTTATTTGGATCCAATCCACAGATTCTTATCTCTCCACTTTCATATTTCCTTAAACCTTCGATACACTCTACTGTAGATGTCTTACCAGCACCATTCATCCCTATAATTCCGTATATTTCATTTTTTCTTATATGTAATGATATTCCGTCAACTGCACAAAAATCTTTATATTTGACGCAAAGTGAATCAACTTTAATCATTCAAACTTCCTCCATTATGATATTACTAGTCTTATTGTACTACTTTTTCCCATTTGTGTAAAACCCTGCAAATGATGCATGCATAATCATGGATGGAATAATGCTGCCACATGATAAAAATGCAATACTACCTATCATTGAAATTGCTAAACTTGATACGCCGAGAACTAGTTTTTGTATCTTGGTATCTGCCAAAATACACTGATTAACTATAAATGCAATTGATACAATACTTACTGCAAGCACAGTCCCCATACCACTTACTAGAAGCCCTTTTAAAAATGCACCTCGAAAAAAAATTTCTTCAAAACACGCACTACACATCGGCAATAACCAGGCCACTTTTGTAGGTACCATAAAAATTCCTTCAATCCACTTAATCCTAGACATTTCCTCTTGTATATTCATTTTTGGCGATATTGTCAAAATTATCATCAGAAAAACCGCCATCACTGACATTACACCAATGACTGCCAGAAGAATGACTAGCAGAGTTCTCCATCCATAAGCAAACGAAAATAATTGTGAGACTTGAAATCCTGCAACTTTACCAAGAACAAAACAACTAATTAATGGAAGGAGACAGTAAATAACTGTCGCTAATACAGAATAAGAATAGGAAACGGGTAAACCAAATACCGATGACATGAATAATGTTAATTTATTCTTTATATACATGTTTGAGTAAGATAACATATATATTGTAAGCCACACAGTAAGACAGACTAACCCTACTATTAATACTACAATGCTTTTATTCAACGCTCCTGCTCCTTCCCAAAATCAGTATCACGATATTTTGCAATACATGTGCTAATACAGGAATAATTATTGTTTGTCCACTAAATATGTAGAATAGTGTCAAAATTATTCCTGTAACAAATTTTTGCAAAAATGTTATAACTCCGTAATAAAGATGATTTACTGCATAGAAAACAGCACTAAATAAAATAAACACATAAACCGGCAATCCTATCTGCTCTACAAGCACCTCATACCATACCATACGGAAATTGACTTCTTCTAAAACTGCCAATACAACGGTGCATACAAACACAAAAATACTTGCGTTCTGCCACCCACTATTGATGGAAAAACCTTTTACCTTTATCCCCTGAAGAAACATAATCATTTTCCCAAGAAAAAATTCCAGAAGAATAAGACCGATTCCCGCCCCCACAGCAATAAAATACCACCAGATAGCAATAGGTGCTTTTATGTGTAAAGATGAAGGTTCTTCCAAAACAACTAACGTAATCACACACAGCACTGCATACAGAATATTGCACATACATAAATAAATGGCATTCCCTTTTTTCCCTGCATATCTTACCAGATAGGGAAGCATGATTTGTGGAATTGCTGTAGGATAACAGGTTGCTGTAAGCAACAATATATTAAGGCAAAGGATGTGGATACTCATTGATAACACCACCATATTTTTTTAATCTAGGATGATTCTTAAAAGGAAATCCAGGAAGGCACATTGCACATAATTCTGGGATTAAAACTCTCATAACACTCCAGCCTTTTTCCATGACTTCAGGAGGTGTAATATCCAAATATACTGCATAGTCACTTACCTTTGAAATTTCCTTTACCAAATGTGCAATCTGTTTCTTTGTATCATGTTCATATCGCGAAGGTATTTCAGAAAGCAGTATGGTCTGATCCATTAATTTATCAAGAAGATGGTTCAGTTCGTCTGCTTTGTCTGGAACTCCATAATACAAAACATTTGTATCCAAATCAGAGAAAATGGATTCCTTATTGGAAAATTCAATCTTTTCAGGGTCAAACAGTGCATTAAACATATGCATAAAAATAATAGCCGTTGCTTCCATTGTCCCTCTTAAGACACCATTTGGTGCATTCAAATCACCTTGCGTACCAACAATTAAATATGGGAACTTATTATCCTTTCTTCTTAGTACAACTGTATATATTGGGAAATCCATATCAGGAAGAGTCACATATAATGGAATTATCTCATATGGTGAATCCTTTCCAAATCCACAACGCTCCAAGCATTCTAGCACATTCGGGTCATCAATAACAACTCTTTTGGATTTTTGCATTGTGTACCATGAGATAACAAAAGAGTCTATTTGGACATATTCAATCAGTGCATTCAATAATGCTTTTTCTACGGATTTATGAGAAGCTGTCCCCGTTGAAAACGCAGGTGTAAAATACTTTTCCCCCGCCTCCTGATTCTTAATGAACCCTGTTAAAAGCAACTGGATTGGTACATAGGTATTTTCTCCAGGATGAACAAGGGATGGACAGCTTATCCAGCCAATAATGTCATCCTCTGTTGCCATCTCACTTGAGTAAGAAGGCATAATCTGAGCAATAATCTTCTGCTGTTCCGGTGAAAATATATTTAAATACTCCAGTGGCATTGTTCTGCCCTTTTTTTTAATTTCCTTATAGCTTGCATACTCTATCCTATCGCGAAATAATTTTTCAATTCCGATTGGTGCATATCGCTCTACACTTTCTCCCATTAGACGAATTAGCGCTTCCTCATTAAACACCCCGTAGCCACTCAAATGGTACTCTACATTTTTCTCTGGATCATTAAATGTTTCTTTATGATAATGAGGCATCCTGCCTGTCATGGATTTTAAATTAGGTTCTGGTGGCATATGAACCATTGGTGCAATTACACCATGCATAAGTCCAGTCAGGTTCCCACCTACATATTTATATTCATTCATAATATGATCGAATGATGGATAAAACTTAAGCATATTTTATTCCCCATTTCTATACCTTTACATAGTCAACGCGTTCTTTACCATTTCATCAACTAATGCTCTTGATGATACATTTTTTTCTTCCAAAGCAGCTTTTGCAATTGCACCACACGCTGAACAATAAGGTACTCTCAGCAAATCCTGTACCTGTATTTCCATCGTTGGCATATATATTGTAAGCAATCTTCCTGTAAATTTTGATACGCCAATTCGTTTAAATGTGTATGCTTCTGAAACGGCAATGTTTACAAGCATGTTAAGTAAAGGAATCTGACCCACATTTGTTTTGCTTTTGGTCTGTTTTGCTTTTCTTTCTATCTTAACAAAATTGTGATAGGAAACATGATCCTCTAATCTTGCTAATGTTCTCAATTCAAAACACTCAAGACAACCCGTGTAGTATGGATTAGTTGCAAGTGCACCTATAACTGGTCCGTCAATAAATGTATAAATTACTGGAATTTTAAATTCTACAGAAATACGATTTATATTACGCATACCTACTACATTCAGGTTTTTTACACACATCACAATAGCATCGTATTCCTTAAACTTCTGTCCAAATTTATTTAATGCCTGTACAGTTGACAATCCGTCTAAATTTGAAGTTAAATCAGCTTCTTTAATTGTCTGCATTTCATTTTCTTGCAAAATGTCCATGGTCATCTTAATATCATTTGCCAGTTGCCTTGCTGATTTCACTGCATATGTATCATCCGAATAGAATATGATTTTTTTCTTACTGGAATCTTCTTCAGATTCTAACTCATCTTGCTCTAAATAACCTAACAGAGATAGTGTCAATTCTCTTCCTATACTATTCTCACTTGGTGTCACTAAATAATTTGTTTCATGCAATTCATTCACAATTGTTTCAACTACTTCTTTTTCATATGGTTCTAGAATTTCCTGATCTAAACTGTCTAAATCATATCCTTCTTCCGTCTGTAACTGGTCAATTACTTTTCTAAGATAATTAGCTGTTATCTCTGAAACAGTAGACATATCTAATGAAACTTCCTCAAAATTGAACACCCCCATACGGATTCTAATTTCTTCTGAACCGTTATCCCATATTCTAACACTGTCTCGAAACGCAAAAACTCTATCCTTACTTTCCATTAGATTACTCCTCCATTTCCAAATACAGTAAAGTGTATAACTTGTTTACTGATTCCGTCTAATCCTAATAGTTCTTCAATAAACTGTTTATCGTATCCTCCAATATCGCATGCTCCATATCCTAACCCAGTGGTAGTAAGCTGTGCATTTTCTGCTATTTCTCCAGCCTCTATAAATGCATATGCCATTCCTGCATCACCATATTTATGCGAATTCAAATACATATCGTAAACATAAACTCCACAAAAAGCTGCAGTTGTAATATCCATATCTCCAAACCCTGCCAAGCTTTCCAAATCATTTTGTAGGAATCCTTCTTTAACCAATCTTAAGGTATGATGATAAGGATAATATTCATAAATTCCTCTCTCTAATCCGGTTACATTCCAGATAATAAGATACAGTTTTACAGAATAGAATCCTCCTCCAGATGGATTGGCATGTAATTTTATTTTATCTGCATCCTTTTCCCCGTCCCTTAATGTCATATATCCTGTAATTCCGTTAGACAAATACAAAATAGTGGACAAATCCTGCAATGGGATTGGTCCATCAAATTTTCTAACACTTCGCCTTGCCTGTATTACAGTACTAAACGCAGTACGAACCTTTTTGGGTTTAGGAAGCTTAATTGCTTCGTATGCCTCTTCCTTTTTTTCTTTCATGGCAAACGACAACTGTGCATCTCGTGCACGAAATCTGCTTATTCCAATTCTAAAATCAAGTCTGGCTCCATAAGTTCTAAAGTTAAGTAAATATTCTTCTCCTAAAAAACGGTTTACTCTTGAATGATAAATTCCCTTTAACACTACTTCAGGTGTTCTGACAACCGTTGTGTCAGCATATGGCGAAATTAATGTGTACTGGGAACTCATATTAATCGTTTCACGATAATGCATATGATCATCCAAGTATTTTCTTGCCTTTTTATCCAATGTTAAGCCTCCCTCTTCTCCCAAAATAATTAAACCGAAAATAAGCTGATATTACTCAACTTATTTTCGTATCATTTATCCTATAAAATGAATGGGTATGTTTAAGGTATTAATTCATATCTCTACAAATTAAATATTATTAATAAAACTGTTATTTATGTAATAAAATTAACAGCATGTGCAGCTGCAGCATGAGCATGCTGATCCTGTACATGTTGAACTTGCTCCAGGACTAACCTGTACTGTTCCTGTTACTACGCTAGTTGCGCAATTTTGACTTCTATGTTTTAACATAAGTCTCTCCTCCTTTCTTACACCCATTCATTTGTAGGTATTACCTGTCCCACTTCTGATAAATCTTATGAAACATGTGGGTTGTTGCTATAAATACAAGCAACATATCTGTTGTAATTACCTGATTTTTCATTTCTAATAATTGTTTCACCATTTTGTATTCAAACATGCCACAATCCTCACACGCAGTTTTTGTTAGATACTCCTCAAAAAAATCATATTTATTATGAATTAGCTCTGTACCTGGTGTTGCGTACTGGAACTTCTGGCGTTTTACAATTTGACTTGGCAATATATCTGAAAACGTCTCTTTCAATATATATTTTTCATTATATCCATGTAATTTCAAATAATCAGGAATTCTATATGCAGTTGAAATAAGCTCCTTATCTAGGAACGGATACCGTCCCTCAACCGAATTTGCCATTAGCACTCTGTCTCCTTGTATTGAAAGAAGATAGCCTGCCAGCAAATTATCCATCTCTACATTCTGACACTGCTTTAGTAATCCTATTGGATTGTTTCTTTGATAGTGCTGACTTATTGCACTATCCAAACTATTCTTATGAATTTCTTTCTGTGCTTCTTCATTAAAGTATTTATATATTATGGAACTAGCCTGAATTCTCGGCCTAATACAGAATAAAGCATCCTCTGTGTTTTTCACATGCGATGTATAATACTGCTCATAACCCTGTATCATGAACTTATTATTCCTGCTCTGTGGAGGTATTACCTGTTTTATGTCTGCTGTTCGAATTTTAGAATTTATATCTTTAGAAATATACTTTCGAATTAATGTTTCTTTGTATATATCATATCCATAGAAAATTTCATCCGCACCCTCGCCGCTTAATACAAATTTGACACCTTCCTTCTGTGCCTCTTTTGACAAAATATACATAGGAACTGCTCCTAGTTTGAACAGCGGTGCTTCACAATGTTCTAGTGTGTTATGCAGATTATCTATTAGCTTATCATCCGTAATCTGTACAATTTGATGCTGTACAAGATGGTCTTGACATGCCAGTTTCTGATATACAGACTCATCAATTCCCCTTCTGTCAAAAGATAATGAGTAAACTGGAAAATTCTCAATTCCCATGGATTCCAATAATCTTAAAATAATGGTAGAATCCAGTCCTCCGCTTAGATACATCCCCCACTTTACACCTGAATCACACATGATACGTCTAGAAACTGCACGCTTCATACTTTCTCTTACTACTTCTATTATCTCACTTTTATCTTTAAAAGAAGCAGCATCATATGCTAAAAAGTTCTGGTATCTGTGAATATCATATTTTCCTGAACAGTCACATTCTACATAACTTGCAACAGGCACTTGATAAATATCCTTAAAAATACTTCTTTCATCTAGTGTTGTCCAATATGTAAACTGTTCGTACAAAGCTTGTGGTTCTAATACCAGCCTTCTTTTACTCATACATGCAAGAGTCTTTATTTCTGATGCAAAGTAGAATACGGAATCATATTGACAAAAATACGCTGGACATATTCCAACCGAGTCTCTGGCAAGATATAGTTTTTTCTTCTCTGCATCATACAATGCTAACGCAAACTGCCCATTTATATGTACAAACATATCCATCTCGTACTCTTCATAAAGATGAATCAGAACTTCTCCTTCACTATCTGTTTGAAATTGATATCCTCTGTCTTGAAGTTCTTTCTTTAAGAGTTTGTAATTATATATCTCACCATTAAAAACCAGTTTAAGCTTATTATCCTCTGATAAAAATGGCTGTTTTCCATTCTCAATAGCTACAATTTTTAATCTTTGATTTCCTAGTGCTACATGCTCATCCCTATACAGTCCAATTTCATCCGGTCCCCTATGTTGCAGACTTTTTCCAGCCTCTATTAACTGTTCATTGGAAAACTCGCTATTCACTGCTCCAAATATTCCACACATGGTAACTCCTTTTTTAATTGCTTACTGTTTGCATATTACCATTATATGCATATAACCTCCCATATGCAACTATTTTTTATTATTTTTTACATTTCCTTTTTTCTCGTCCGTAATCCACTTATTCAGTACTATAGAACATAGGAAACGAAGGTTGAATGAAAACGAAACTTCCCCTTACTTACATGCTCTTGCTTTGTAAAAGAAACCTCCTGTTTTTAGGCTTTTATTGATGTTTATATTCTTTCGTGCAATTCAATTTACCCCTCATTTCACAGCTATTTTCCTATTTTTGCGTACAAAAAGAACACCATGCAGACTTCTCTTTGTAAAAGTAAATTCCACATGTTGACGTTACCTTTTCTATGAAATGATTCTTGCCTTACCCTTTTCTTTATCCTTATTTATCTTTTTCATAGTGCTGGTTTCAATAGTATTTTATCTGCAGCCACTTTCTTGGCTCCGATTACCTTAAATAATTCTTTCTTTAATAGCAAACGAGCTAGTTCGTAAGGATTTCTCCCATTCAAACTAGCTCGCGCTGTACTATTTATGTGATTCATTAACAGGGTCATATCATCCTGAGTGTAGTCTGCGAATGATTTTCCCTTCGGTATTACTTTACGGATATATTCAAGGAAATCTTTATAGGTCCGTTTTTCCCTGTACGCATAGCCTGCGGGGGCTTCCTGTCTTTTTCTCTTTCGTTCTTTGTATTTTACCTTCTTAGGTAAATCAAGATTGCGTGCCGTAAATATGCCCTGATCAATGTAATTATATACTGTTTTCATTGAACATGGAATCTTATCCTTATGTACAGCAAATATATGAGAAATAGACTGACCCTGCCTTAAAAGAGGT
>CALFNR010000202.1:0-11141 GCA_937903005.1 uncultured Lachnoclostridium sp.
AATCCACACCTACTTACATGGCAATTTTAGATGAACATGGTGAAATGCGGTCGGCGATTGTCGATATGAAGATTACAGATTTGGTAACAGAGGAATTCATAGATTCCAAGGCTGAAATTATAGAAAATGCCCAGTACATGGTATTGGATATTGATAATCCAGCCATTGTAGAGTATATTTTAACAAAATATGAAGGCAAAACGCGTTTTATCTTAGATCCAGTTTCAGCAGCGAAAGTTGCCAAAGTGAAGCATTT
Source organism: uncultured Lachnoclostridium sp. (assembly GCA_937903005.1). GTDB lineage: Bacteria > Bacillota > Clostridia > Lachnospirales > Lachnospiraceae > Clostridium_AI. The sequence continues at coordinate 257 of CALFNR010000202.1, forward strand.
GATTGGTAAGTTCCATACGATTAAACCAAATCGTAACGAAGCAGAGGTGTTATGTGGTTTTCCAATCAAAACAAAGGAAGATATACGAAAAGCCGGAGCACATTTTAGAAGTCTTGGTGTAGAAAATGTATTTATCAGCTTAGACAGCGAGGGTATGTATTATTTTAACGGTACTGACGAAGGAATCGTTCAAAATGCAAAAGTATCCGTAGTAAACGTTACGGGAGCAGGGGATTCCTGTGTTGCTGGAATCTGTTATGGATATATGCAGAATTTATCCATAGAGAAAACGGTAGAATATGCCATTACGATGTCTGCTATTACCATTTCGCATGAAGAGACCATTCATCCAGACATGGGACATGGGATAGTAGATGAATATTTTGAAAAAAACCATTGGAATGTGGAAAGATTTTAATGAAGAATGATACGAAAAGACTGGTGCAAGACAAAGAAGAGATGTTGTTGCACCAGTCTTTTGTTATTGGGCTGGTTTCTTGATAAAGTCTAATAGTGCCTGATTAAACTTCTGTTTTTCTTCATAAAAAGGCATGTGCCCGCTTTGCTCAAAAGGAAGTATCGTAGCATTTCTGATGCTCTGTTTTAGAATCAGTGCAAGGGAATAGCTGGCGATCCTGTCGTGTACCCCATGAATGATTAATGTTGGAACTGTAATTTTGGGAAGATCTTCAAAGAGAACTTCATCACGAAATGTAATGGCACACAAAATGGTTGCGTATCCGGCTGCCTGAAGGCCTAAGAAAGAAAACCAGTTCGTAAGTGCATCGGTAACAAACTGGAAGAAACACATATTGCTAAAGTTGCTTAGCATTTGTGGACGATTGGTGCTTGCCTGTTCTATTAAATCGTCGATGGAACTTTTGGCTGTACCAAAGTTGAATCCTTTTCGCCTAATGAGACTTGGTGCAGCAGCTCCAATAAGTACAAGTTGTTTCACGTGTGCCTGGTTATAACGTGACATATAACGAATTGCAATGGCGCCTCCCATAGAGTGTCCTGCCAGTATAATGTGATTCAGGTTTAGTGACTCTATTACTGCATGAATGTCATCTGCTAAACTGTCATAGTCATAACCACTGATAGGGCGGCTGGATTTTCCGAACCCTCGCGTGTCTACTCCGATACAGCGAACATTCCTATTTGGCAGTTCGTTATACTGATATTCGAATGCATCATGGTTTAATGGCCAGCCATGTATGAAGAGTATGGTTTCTTTTCCTTCCGGGTTCAAATCTTCTACATAAAGAGAAACATTTTTTTCGACTTCTACCCAATAATTCATGAAACAAGCTCAATCCTTGCTTTAGATTCTTATTTTAATGTATGCACAGGACATCGTCATGGTGTTTTGGTAATTGGAAATAGTAGCAGATGCTATGAAATGTTTTTAAGGAAAACCTGTGATAAGGGGAGTTGGTATTCGAAAGATTATATGTTATACTTGTTAAAACGCTTGCATTTTGCAGGTGATGATTAAAGCAGAAAGAGAGTATCAAGTTATGAACGAATTATACGAAGCAATCGAGAATAAAATAAAAGAATCTGGATATCCAAGAGCGATATCAGGTGCAGATGTATATAACGATATCTGCGACCAAATTGAAGGTAAGGAAAATGGAACATATATTTTGTTATCTAAATTTGAAGACGATGTAGTGTTCGAATATAACATTACCATTATGGATGATCAGTTTAACCTTGGAATTTTAACAATGAAATCTCCGGAGGGAGAATTCCAAGTAGACTTTGATAAATAAAGAGAAGATAATCACAGCAGGGGGAAATAAACTTGAACAAGAGTGAAGTAAAATGGGATAAGAAGCTGAAAATCAGAACAATTGGCCGTGACGCTTCCGCAGAGGATGTGAATCACTATCCATATGAGCCAACTTCCTATTCTGTATTGCAGAGACTAAGTGAAAGTGGATACCTTACATCGGAAAGCTGTGTTGTAGATTATGGATGTGGAAAAGGGCGAGTTGACTTTTATTTAAGCTATTCCCTAGGCTGTCATACGATTGGAATCGAATTAGATGGTAATTTATATCAGGAGGCATTGGAGAACAAGGTAAGTTGTATAAAGTCGGATAAAGTATCATTTGTTCATACGGCAGCAGAGGAGTATATAGTAGATAGTCAGGCAGACTGTTTTTATTTCTTTAATCCATTTTCACTCAAGATCCTTAAGTCTGTAATAGGAAAGGTTATTGATTCTTGGTATGAAAGGCCAAGAAATATGTTGCTATTTTTCTATTATCCATCGGATGAATATGTCAGTTATTTAATGACGGTACCAGAGTTTGAGTTCTTAGACGAGATAGACTGTGCGGATTTATTCGAAGGCAATAATATAAGAGAACGGATTATGATATTCGAGGTTAGCTGTTAAATAATTAGTGACTCTCTACTAAGTGAAAGGTGATGATAAAGGCACTTTCGCGAGGAAGGGAGTTTTTTTCGTTAAATAAGCAGAAGAAAAATATAAATTGAAAAGATAAAAAATAATGTTATACTCTGAAATGCATTTTTTAAGTGGAAAGAGCAAATTTATATTGTGGGAGGCAAGTAGAAAGAGAGGCTCTCGTAAAATGTAATTTACTAAAGAAAAGTTTTAAGGAGAAAAATATGAATATTAGCTTATTTCTAAATGTAGAAAGTGAAAATACTGCAAGAAATCTGAGTGATGAAATTATTCGTGCAGCAGTAAAGAATGTAGAGACTATCGATGTGGTATCGTGTGAAGAATATTGGAAATTTGACGGTATGTATAAGGTGATTGCGGAAGTGAAATACTCAGTTGAAGAACCAGAACTCGATTTAGACAAAATCACGAATAAATGGTCCACGAGTAATGGAGGGCAGGAAATTATCATTGCTATTAATGATGAAGGTACCGTTGTAAAGTATAGTGAACTAGAATTTATGGTAATTAGCTTAGATAAACCTCTATCATAATTGTAAAATAGTCTTTTAAATTAAGCAGAGACGAGGATTTCTCGTCTCTACTTAATGGCTATATCTTTATTTCGGAAGTATTCCTTTATACATAATGTTTTATTTTCATATATCTGACCCAGTTTCGAATGGAGCTGGTCCATTTCTTTGTTGCTTCATAAGTTGACAGATAAAGCGTTTTCAAAAGTCCTGTATCGGTATTCCCTTTAAACTCATCAATTATGATTGTATCTTTCAGAAGGGGACAGAAATAGCAAGAATTGCAAAGAATTTATTTTATAATACGTGTACAATAGTATCAACAAATCGTTTTTGAGGTGAGATTATGGAAGAAATCAGAGTACAGGGAGCAAGAATCCACAATCTAAAACATATCAGTTTAGCAATTCCAAAAAATAAATTAGTAGCCATGACAGGCATTAGCGGCTCTGGAAAATCCAGTCTAGCGTTCGACATCCTATTTGAAGAGGGGAAAAACCAGTATTTACGTTCCATCGGAATTCTGTCAGGACTGGATAATGAAGACCGTTTTGATATGTTACAAGGCATAGGGCCAACAGTAGCAGTTCGCCAGAATACGATACGTCAAAATAATCCTCGGTCTACGGTCGGTTCCAAGACAAGAATTCTCAACCAGCTGGCACTAATGTATGCCAGTGATGGAAAGGATCGTGACGGATGTGCAACTCATCTTTCGCCAAGTAATTTCCTTTATACAACAGCAGAAGGAATGTGCATCTGCTGTCAAGGCAAAGGCGCCGATTATAAGATTTTACTGGAACAGCTCATACCAGACAAATCTACAACACTTTTTGAAGTATATGAGAGACTCAAGGTAACCTCTGGATTTATGCGTATTCTTAGGAAGAAATACGGTACTCATTTTGATACCCCATTTTGGGAGTTGACAGAAGAAATTCAAGATGAAGTAGTGTATGGAACTTACGAAAATGGAAAACAAAGCTATTGTATTGAACGGATTCTTAGAAATTCGTTCGAAAAGGGGGAGGATGTAGAAAAAGTCTACGCCAAAGCAACCTGCATGGACTGTAACGGAGAACGCATTTCCGATGATGCAAGAAATGTACTGCTTTGTGGAAAAAGCATCGGTCAGTTAGGGCAGATGACGCTTACTGCACTTCTGGATTTCCTAAGACAAATTCCAAGGGAAACGTTATCACAATTTAGCAGAAATGTGGTAAAGGACGTCCAAATAACGTTAGAAAACATGATTCATTTTCGGTTAGGCCACCTTAGTTTATATCGCGAGATATCTACTTTGAGTGGTGGTGAGTTGCAACGTTTATATTTGCATCTTCACCTAAAGTCAGAGCTGAATTCTTTGATTTATGTATTCGATGAGCCAATGGCGGGCCTTCATCCATCGGAAAAACAGGGTATTATGGAAGCAATCAAGCGGTTGCGGGACATTGGGAATACGGTAATTGTAGTGGAACATGATAAAGAAATGATTTGCCAGGCAGACCATATTATTGAGATAGGACCAAAAGCGGGCATTGAAGGTGGGGAGGTAACCTATGAAGGTGATTACAAAGGTTATTTAAATAGTGAAACTATCCTAAGTCAGTTTTTGTGGGGGTGTTTAGCAATTCACCAACGGAAAAGCAGAAAAGATGTATTAGATATGGAAGATTCTCTGATTCTGCGACACGCCAATACCCATTATCTTAAGGATGTAACAGTAGCAATTCCGTTACATGCTATGGTAGGGGTTGCCGGAGTATCTGGAAGTGGGAAAAGTTCACTGATTGAAGAAACCTTATTGCCTCGCCTAGCAAGTGCTCAAAAATACGGCTTTGCCGCTGATATAGAAGGAACAGAAAGAATCAGCAGCTTTGTTAAGATTTCACAAGAACCAATCGGTAGAAGCTCAAGTTCAACCCCTGCGTCCTATATAGGAATCTGGGATAAAATACGAGGACTGTTTGCAGAACAGGCAGACGCCAAACAGAAAGGACTTTTGCCAGGACATTTTTCCTTTCACTCTAAGGGCGCATGCTCAGATTGCGGCGGCAGTGGCTTTGAACGAATATTTCTGACATCGGATTTCTCAGTAGGTATGACTTGTCCGACTTGCCATGGAACACGATATCAGAAGGAAAGTCTTTCTGTAAAATATCTTGGAAAGACCATTGCAGAGGTTTTGGCGTTAAGCGTTACAGATGCAGTTTCATTTTTTGAAGGGGAAAAAAGTATTGTAAAGCCTTTAAGAATTCTGGAACAGATGGGCATGGGTTACTTAACACTTGGTCAACCAACCTCTTCCCTAAGCGGCGGGGAGGCACAGCGAGTAAAGCTTGCCAAAGAACTAGGAAAAACCCGTAAAGGGAATGTGTTATACATTATGGATGAACCAACCACAGGGCTTAGTGTATACGACATAGCCTTACTGATGAAACTGCTGGATCAGCTCGTGGAAAATGGAAACTCAGTTATTGTCATCGAACATAATGTGGAAGTGCTGAAAAGATGTGACTATATCATAGAACTAGGGCCTGAAGGCGGTGACTTGGGCGGTCAGGTAATTGCAGAAGGAACACCGGTGCAGTTGGCGGAAAATGAAAATTCAAATACAGGGAGGTATCTTAGATGAATCTAAAAACCAAGATGGAAAGGCTGATACAGAATAGCTACGGAAATATGGCAGGTATGGTTGTGAAAAAGAAAGGTGATATTGTCTACGAAAAGTATTATAACGGCTACACCGAAGACAATCCTATTCACATTTTCTCGGTGACAAAAAGCATTGTTTCTATCTTAATCGGTATCGCTTTGGATAAGAAGCTGATTCACAGCGAAAATGATAAGGTTCTGGACTATTTTCCAGATTATGAAGTGAAACGTGGGGAGAAAACGATTCAGGAGATAACGTTGTATCATCTAATGACGATGACCGCTCCATATCGGCAAAAGAAGGATAATTATACGGAATTTTTTACGAGTGATGACTGGGTTCGGTATGCACTTGACCATCTAGGCGGCCGTGATAAGATTGGAGAGTTTCGATATGCGCCTTTGATTGGGCCAGATATTTTGACAGGGATACTGGTTAAGGTGACGGGAAAATCGGTGTTGGAATTTGCCACGGAAGAGTTGTTTGCACCTTTGGGCATTGTGGTGGACGGAAATGTCAGGTTCCAGGATAAGGAGGAGCAGCTTGAGTGGTATGAGAAAAGGGATGTGAAAGGATGGGTTGCTGATCCTCAAGGAGTGAATACGGCTGGCTGGGGGCTTACGTTGAAAGTAAGAGATATGGCGATGATTGGGCAGTTGTACTTGGATAGTGGACGTTTTGATGGGAGACAGATTGTGTCGGAGGATTGGGTTAAGGAATGTACGACGGTTAAGAGTAGATGGGAGAAAATGGGGTATGGATATCTGTGGTGGATTATTGATGAGAAGGAAAGATGTTATGCTGGATTGGGCGATGGAGGGAATGTGATATATGTAAATGAGGCGAAGGAGATGGTTGTGGCGATTGGGTCGGTGTTTGATAAGGGGGCTAAGGATCGGGTGAAGCTGATTCGGGAGTATGTGGAGAAGGTGTTTTGAGAATTTAATGAGGAGGCGGTGGCATTGTGATAGTATTTTGAATAGGAAATGTAGAAAGATTAGACGGAGGGCAACGTTGGTTAAAAAGAATTTTAACTACAATTATGCATTTCTGTTTTATGATGCAAACGAGAAGCGGGTTCAGAAGATATTCAAGGTCTTTAAGAAATATTTATCTCACTTTCAGTATTCGGTGTTTAGGGGATCTATTACTCTTTCTCAATTGATACTATTACGGTAGGAATTAAAGTGGATAATAGATAAAAATGAAGATTTTGTATGTATTGTGAAACTGATGAATAGTCAAGTGTTTGATGAGGAAATATTAGGAAGTTTTCATGATGCTACGGGAGAGGACTTGATAATTTAGCTGCTTTTTTACCAGGCGCCAAAAAAGCAAAAAGGGCTGTAGATGGCTTAAACGCTGGGGTTAGGACGGTTTTATTATAGATAGTAAAAAATCGGGTGTGCCTGGTAAAATTTTAGAAAGGTATTGATTTTTCTGGGTTTCTGGGATATGATAGTTTTGAAAAGGGCGAGTTTTCGCGGATAGAACAGTAACAAGAGTTGTATTGAAACATAATCTTCTTCTTCCGATAAGACATCCTCAATATCATAGAACAGTAACAAGAGTTGTATTGAAACTATTGCAATCTAAAACATAAATTAATCTATTACGTTATAGAACAGTAACAAGAGTTGTATTGAAACTTAGCATCTATGTAATATTGGTAATCTGGTGTAAAATAGAACAGTAACAAGAGTTGTATTGAAACAGCGAAAAATCTTCTGATCCTGTTATTACCCTGTTAATAGAACAGTAACAAGAGTTGTATTGAAACCACGTATGAATGTAAGGTTCTTTGAACTTGGTATCAATAGAACAGTAACAAGAGTTGTATTGAAACCCCAATTACCGTTCCCCAAATATTCGCACGTATGAAATAGAACAGTAACAAGAGTTGTATTGAAACGGGTAATTGAGCCAGAACAGTCGGAAGAACCTGAACCTATAGAACAGTAACAAGAGTTGTATTGAAACACAGTTCCAAGGATTCAAGAGCATGGGCGATAAGATAGAACAGTAACAAGAGTTGTATTGAAACCGAAGACGGACTAGGCAACATCGTCGACCATGACGATAGAACAGTAACAAGAGTTGTATTGAAACACAACACTGTATGCCCAATTTTGTGCCTTTCCAATGATAGAACAGTAACAAGAGTTGTATTGAAACTCACAATCAATATAAATTTTTGTGATGTAATATTCCATAGAACAGTAACAAGAGTTGTATTGAAACATGATATCATAGTTCTTACCATTCTCCAACATTAAATAGAACAGTAACAAGAGTTGTATTGAAACTGCCACACACCACAGATAAACTGCAATGTGTGGCAATAGAACAGTAACAAGAGTTGTATTGAAACTTCCGTCAGGCAAGAGCATAATTAATCGTCTGTAAATAGAACAGTAACAAGAGTTGTATTGAAACGTACATAGCTGATTACTTAGATGTAAGCATCGGAAATAGAACAGTAACAAGAGTTGTATTGAAACACAGTTTTTTTTGCCATATTTTTTTAAATTTTTGGATAGAACAGTAACAAGAGTTGTATTGAAACCCAATTCCATGCTTAATAACGTGAATTGGGGACGTATAGAACAGTAACAAGAGTTGTATTGAAACTGATTTTTGCGATTTTCTCACGTTCTAAACGCTCCGATAGAACAGTAACAAGAGTTGTATTGAAACAGTGTATTGCATATCCACAGGGAATACCATCTAAATAATAGAACAGTAACAAGAGTTGTATTGAAACTCTTCAATTGAAATGCAGTCAATCCCTATATACAGTATAGAACAGTAACAAGAGTTGTATTGAAACATGACAAGCCAAAAATCGCCGTCGTATAAAATAGATAGATGGTGGTAGGATATAACTGTGGACACAAAAAGTTGAACAACCTATAATTTTAAATCAGATCATAAAGGAGATGTTCAGCTATGGCAAAGAATCAAAAACAATATACACAGGAATTCCGTGAGCAGATTGTAGAGCTTTACAATACTGGCTTAAAAACCTTTTCACAGCTCGAATCAGAATATGGCGTATCAAGAGCGACACTACACAACTGGGTAAAAAAACATGCACCAGTTCAGATTTCAGACAATGAAACCATTACGGCAAAGGAATACAGAGCACTTCAAAAGAAGATTCGCGAACTGAAAAAAGCTACCGCCATATTCGCCAAAGAACGACATACGAACTAGTACAGTTTGTTGAGAAATATTCTTACCAATATATAATTCAGCAGTTATGTAATGCTGTACAGCTTCCTAGAAGCACTTATTATAAAACACTTACTCATGAACCCTCAAAACGCGAGCTTGAAATGGAAGCATTCCAGAAGGAAGTCAAAAGACTCTATGAGGAAAGCAAAAAACGTTATGGTGCACCAAAGATTCATAAAGTCCTGGAGGCATCGGGCATCAAAACAAGTCTGAAACGAGTTCAACGCCACATGGCAAGGCTTGGATTGCGTTCCATTGTAAACAAAAAGTACAGACCTCACAAGGAAAACAAGCCGATAGAAAACCGCGAAAACTTACTTGACAGAGATTTTGAGGCGACAACAATAAATCAAAAATGGGTTACAGACATAACATATATCCACGTTTTAAAAGAAGGATGGACATATTTAGCGTCCGTTATGGATCTCTGTTCCAGAAAGATTGTTGGCTATGCATATGGCACGGAAATGACCGCAGCTTTGGCGATCCAGGCTGTCAAAAATGCTACTCTGAACGTAAAAGACACAAGTGGCATACTGCTTCACAGTGACCTTGGCAGCCAATACACAAGCCAAGCGTTTCAAGAATACGTAAGCAAAAACGGATTTGTCCATTCATTTAGTAGAAAGGGAAATCCTTATGACAATGCATGTATTGAATCATTCCACTCCGTTTTAAAGAAAGAAGAAATCTACTACAATACGTATGCAGATTTTCAGCAGGCGAAAATAGCAATCTTTGAGTACATTGAATCCTGGTATAACAGAAAAAGGATTCATAGCGCTTTAGGTTACCTTACTCCTTAAGAAAGGGAAAATATGGATCGATTAGTAGTATAAACCATTCAACTTTTTATGTCTAAAGTCTTGACCTAAGACCAGTAAATAAAAGACTATGACTTAATAGTTACAAAGACCTTGGAGAGGGTCTCTAAAAACTACTACTATATAATACGAGGATGAATATATGGAAATAAAATTACCAATAGGACAGGCAAAAATCAGAAGTACCATATTTGAAGTTGCACCTTTGAGTATTATGGCGATAAGTGATGACTATTTAGACTGGTTCTACAGCAATTATATTCAATTGTGTAGTTACGATGACTTTACGATAAAAGACAATGCGTTGGATATACAATTTTATGGTCCAGAGCAAGCGTTTCACTCACCATACCTAAGAAAACAGTACTTTTCATGGGAAAGTATGGTGCGTAATAAAGTCGATATCGTAGATTTTTTGAGAATCTACATAACAAATGGACATTATTACTATGGAAGTTTAGACCTCATTATATGCAGGAACATGTACGTCATGATCTATTCATTTTTGGTTTTAATGATGAAAAAAAAGTGTTCTATTCGTTGTCATATACAATAAACAGGACGTTTGAATTTTGTGAATTAGAATATGGGGAGTTAGAACAGGCATTCCACAGCACTATCTGGGACAGAAAATTATACGATTGGACAGATCGAATATACATGATGCAATATTATGATAGGGAACCATATGAATTAGATTTATCTCTCATAAAAATGCTCATGCATCAATACTACAATTCTATCAATACATCTGCGATTTATTGCAGGTATAGAAATCCAGAGTACAAGAGGTTGTTTGGATTTCAAGTATATGATGGAGTAAAGAAATATTATGATTTATTGATACAAGGTTGCGTATGGAATGATTTCCGAGTGGGGAGTGTATTAAAAGAACATAAGGTATGTATGTACGAAAGACTGAAACATCTTCAGAGTAAATTGCAGGATAATAGGTTTCTAGAATATGCAAAGAGCTATGAAATGCTTGCTCAAAAGTCAGAAATATTGCTTGCCCAACAGATCAAGTATTCGATTGTGGAAGAGAAAAGCATTTTAAGAAATTCTGTAAAGCTAGTTGATGATATGATTACATCAGAAAAAAATGTTTGGATGGATTGCTGAATCTATTAGAAATTATAAATTAGAAGAGAAAAAGTAAGTGAATTGTAAAGTGAAATTCCATACCCACAACAAATTATAAGGTAGTTTGTAA